>JBFWWY010000208.1:0-6302 GCA_050245935.1 Phycisphaerae bacterium
CGGCGGACATGGTCATCGGCCAGCCGGATTTTACTTCGGCTGTGCCGAATAACGGAGGAGTCGGTCCCTCGAGTTTCTTTCTGCCGCAGGGTCTCGCAGTGGATGACGCCGGAAATCTTTGGGTCTGTGATGCGTTCAACAATCGTGTTCTCCGTTTTGATAACCCGGAGAGCGACGCTGATCCTGGGATTGCGGAGCTTGTCATCGGGCAGTTCGACCTGAACAGCAATCTGCAGAATCTCACCGGTGACAAGAATTCACCAACTGCGCAGAGCCTGCTGTTCCCTGGACGCGTGTTGGTAGACGATTCCGGTGTTTACATCGCCGACTCCGGAAACAGTCGCGTGCTGCACTACGCGGCGCCGACCGAAAATACCCCTGCCGCCGATCGCGTGTTCGGGCAATTCGGCAGCTTTCTCACGCGGGCCGAAAACAATGATGGCACAGGCGCGTTCGGTTGCTGCGCGAGCGCGGAAAACATGCTGAATCCAATCGGAATCGTCGTCTCACCAACCGGTAGTCTGTTCGTCGCCGACTGGATGAATCACCGTATTCTGCGATTCGACGAACCGCTCACCACGGACGCCGTTGCCGACGCGGTATACGGTCAACCCACCTTTACCGCAAACGACCCAAACAACGGCGGTGCCGACGACGGACTGACTTTGCCGATCGATCTCTGCATGGACGAATTGGGGAATCTCTATGCGGCGGATTCCGGAAATCATCGCGTGCTGCGTTTTGAAAACCCGATGAACGATACCCTTGCCGACGCGGTATATGGACAATTGGGTTCGCTCGCAGGGAGCAGCATCAATCACGGATTGGGTCCGGCCGCGACGGACGCCGACGGACTTTTTGGCGCGACCGGTGTTTCCATCGCGCCAAGCGGCGAAATTCTGATCCTCGATACCGAAAACATGCGGACATTGCGGTATGCCGCCCCCGCACTGCTCTTGCCGGGCGATATGAATTGTGACGGTGCCGTGACCGTCAGCGACATTGGTGGTTTCGTGTTGGCTCTGACGGACGCTGCCGCATACGGGGTCCAATTCCCGGATTGCGAGATCACGCTTGCTGATGTCAATGATGACGATGCGATCACGGTCTCGGATATCGGCCCGTTCGTTCAACTCCTGATTCGATAACGACTCGCAGCCCGTGCGCACGAATGACTTCGTGCGTCGGCGCGGGGGACGTTACTTCTTTTTCTTTCGCAACCAGGTACCGAATCCTTTTTTCGCTTCCGTCCCGCCATCGATCTTTCGATCCCGCGGCGCGGCATCGTTGGCGACGGACCGCGCCGCGTGCTGCGTTGGCGGTTCAGGTGCACTCGCGCGAACTTCCGGTAGCGCGGCAGCTTGAAACTGCAGCCTGGGCAAGCCGCTCTGCCGCTTGGCAATTGCCGATGGCTCAGGCTCGGGCACTTCGTTGAAACGCCGTTTCGGTCGCTGCATTTCGAACGTCAGTCCGGACTCGACGGAATGTTCGTCGTTGCGAATTTTGGATTCAGACATGTTCGACTCCATCTTCTGGTGCGCCGCATCCTTCACGCCCCGCTCCTGTTTGTCGGGCATGTCGATGCTGACAAGAGATTCTTCTTCGGCGGAGTCGTTTTTGTCCTGGGTAGACTCTTTGTTTTGAGCCGGTGCTTCAGCGTGATGTGCCGGAGCCAGGCGCGCCCCTTGAAACTCCATTTCGAAGTGACCGCACCAGGGTGCTGATGTGTTCTGAAGACTGACTTGCGACGCGCCGCTCGCGAACGCACAGTTGTCAGCTATCGCGAACGATCCTGTCGTTCCCGAGGGATCGAAGTAGGTGCCGAATTGTGCAACATGGTAAAGTGCCGACGTTCCGATTTCCCCCGCAACAGGATGAGTTGCGGCGAACGTGTAGTTGAAACCCGGTTCGACTTGCTTGCGATTTTGTTTGCGACGCGATCTCACGCTCACGCCCCCTGCCATGAACCTTGATAACTTGGCGCGATCGAATGTGCGCCGCTACAAAAGATGATGGCAATCGCAGCGAAAATTGCGCGAAAATCTGCGAAACTTGAATGAATTCCTTGTCTAAGCCTCCCCGAGGCCGATTTTCTCGAACGAACACTCTTATTATGGGGTACGGTAAAATATCGAACCTCAACACGAGAGGATGCGGATGATAGGAAATTTTTTCTGGGCTTTGCTGATAACACCCGTCGCAGTAGCCGGCGGATTTACCCTCCAGTGCAATGGCTCCATCGATCCTGCAGCGTTCGTGGAAGCAACGCCCGCGCAGCCGGAGCCCGCCACCGCGCCGCCGGCGGCGTCCGTTGGTTCAGTCCCCTCCCGTGCTGAGTTGATCGCAGCGGCGATTGCCGGCCTTGATGGCCTTTGGGCAAATCGGGTTGAGTTTGTCGTCGCGGAGCGCTCTTCACCGCTTGTTGGCTTCGCACAGTTTGCCACGATTGACGACAAGCGGAAGTTCTGGGGAAACGAGGCAGGCCAGGCCTGTCGGGAGCCCACGTGGTGTTTTCAGGCGCGCGAAGGCCTTGCAGGCTCCCTGCTGACGTTCCTTCAGGGTCATGCCAGTCTGCGTCGCGAGATTGACCTGGATCGCGCCCGCGCGATTGGCGACACGCTGCTTTGGGTGCAGGAACAGATCGGCGGTGGCTGGTTTCAAGATTCCATCGTGCGCGACGGACAGCTACGCAACGTGCAGGTCTGGGGCGAATTTGAACCACACCCGTTAGACGAATATCAGAACCTGATCGTATGCGACGACGGGACGTCGCAATCCTGTGCCATGGCGCTGATTTATTTGTACGAGGCAACAAAGGAAAAAAAGTATCTGGACGGCGCCATCCGGTTCGGCGAATTGATCCTGAACATCGCAACGCAGCCGGAATTCGCCGACGGCGGCCTGCCGCAACTCTATCCATTTGTCCGCGCCGCCAAGGCCCCGCTGAATCAAGGCATGGACCCGCGCAATCCGGACGGGCCGTATCATGTTCAGAAAACGCTGAACGACCGTTGCCAGACAGATCAGATGATCGTGCTTCATGAGTTGTATCGCGTCACCAACGATTCACGCTGGCTGGATGCGCTCAAATTGCAGGTACGCTGGTTGCTGAAGGTGCGTCCGACGGACGGAGGGTGGGCGCATCAGTACGATTACAAGACCGACAAGCCTTGTTGGGGACGACACAAGGAGCCGCCGGCATACTCCGCTTGCGAACACGCCGTTGTCGAGACGCTGCTCTGGCTGCGATTGAAAGTGAACGATGCCGAATTGCGCATCGCGATGGAAAATGAGATCACGGAATACGTGCGCTGGCTTTCGACGTTGCCGCAGTGCGCACCGGATCGGTTGCATCGCTACTACAGCGAAGAAAAGCAACCCATCTGGGCCAACGACTACAAAATTGTTGCAACACTGGAAGAAGCCGGTGGTGGACAACCGTATTGCGGCAAATGGGATCTGCGATGGGTGTCATTGATGGGCACCCGGCAACGGCCCGACTTCAGCGCCTGGACGAAGCGCGTCGGCGATCTGGCCGTGGGCCTGATCGACGTACGACCGGTCTCACGTCAGAAGCTCCGGGAGCTTATCGAGCGCCAAGTTGACGGTGCACTGGCCAAAACACGAAAAATTGCCGGTGAGGAGCGCGTCCTAATCGAAAACGCGACCCACTGCGGCTTTTTGATGGGCCTCTTTCGTGAAATCGGGGTGCATCGAGGCTGAATTCGCTCGCCGCAGGTGCAGCCGCTCTCGAACCGCTGGGTGTCCCTGGCAGACTTTCGCGATTCCGTCGCCTCGAATTGCCTGGTTCGCAGCCGCGTCACACGAATTCTGTCGCTTTCAACGGAATTGTGGGCGTTGTTATGGGCGGATACCGGCTGAAAGTCTCCCTGTGCTGAACCGGACCGACATTGACCCGACAGGAAGCAATGGCTACACTGTTCGGCTCTCCCGAGCGGGAATTTTCGCCGCGAGGCTAGAGCCGGGGGGCCGGACTATCCATTGAACACAAGGGTTTGTCGTGGCGAAATCCAAGAAAAAAGCGGCGACCAGCGCCAAAAAAGCCGCAAAGAAACCTGCAAAAAAACCGTCAGCCAAGACGGCGGCGAAGGCGAAAAAAACACCACGCAACGCGACCGCAAAGTCATCGCGAAAAGCTACAGGTGCGAAACCCGCGTTGAATGGCGCCGCGCCGAAGAATTCACGCAGACAAAGTGAGATCAAGAGCGCCGCGTCGGATAAGAACACTACGAACAAGAAGCCGCGTCCGGTCCGCGGGGGTAAGTTGAGTGCCAAGGACATCGAAAGCTTTCGCGAGCTGCTGCTGCTGAAACGACGCGAGATTTCCGGGGACATGAGCGCGATGCACGACGAAGCGACCGGAGCCGGCGATCGCGGCGGCAACGAATTGTCGTCGATGCCTTTGCACATGGCAGACCTGGGAACGGATAACTTCGAGCGCGAGTTAACACTCGGCCTGCTCGAAGGCGAGCGCGCAATTTTGCGCGAGATTGATGACGCACTCGACCGGATTCGAGCCGGAACCTACGGCCGCTGCATGGCCACTGACAAGCCGATCGGCAAGGCGCGGCTCAAGGCGCAGCCGTGGGCAAAGTACTGCTACGAATATATGCTTGAACAAGAGCGCGGCCGGCGGTTTGGGTAATCCCTACGTTGCACACACACGAAACGCCTATTACGAACCCCCCGCGCGTCGGCGCACAGACTCAAATGAGTGGACAGAATTTGGTGATTGCGAAACAGCGCGCCCATTTGATCGCCATCACGCATTTTCCCGCGCATCTTCGTTTTTGGCTTTTTGCAATCGGCGGCATCACCCTCGACTTGTTGCTGAAAAACTGGGCATTTCGCAATCTGCCGTTTCCCGGCGGCGAACCTCGTGTGATCATCCCCTACGCCCTGGAGCTGCAGGCGGTTTTGAATCCTGGCGCGTTATTCGGGATTGGAAAAGGGATGACGCCGGTTTTCCTCATCGCAAGTCTGCTGGCGCTTGCGCTCGTCATCTGGATGTTTGTGCAGAGCGATGCGAAGCGCTGGGTATTTCAGATTGCGCTGGGCGCGATATTTGCGGGCGCTGTGGGAAATATGTATGACCGCGTCAATATCGTTCTGGTGCGCGACACGATCGGTACGGTGCCCATGCGATACTGGTATGTCGAAGACGGTGACGAGGCCGGCGTCAAAGTGCTGACGGCCTTTCCGAATACGGAAAAGCCATCCATTCAGCGGGTGGTCCCCGAATCGCAGTTTTCGCGCTATACGAAGCCGGCAGGACACGTCCGCGACTTCATTAAGATTCCGACGACGTTTTACGGACGGGAGCTGTGGCCCTGGGTTTTTAACATTGCAGATATGCTGCTGGTTGGCGGCGTCGCAATCCTCGCGATCGGCATTTGGCGGGAGCAATCGCCGGAGCCGGAACCCGCGCCGCCGATCGCGAACGACGCGTTGGCAGTTGACTCATCGACGGAACCCACCTAATCTCGACCGTTTCGGGGCGTGGCGCAGCTTGGCTAGCGCGTCTGCATGGGGTGCAGAAGGTCGCAGGTTCGAATCCTGTCGCCCCGATTCAGCGGATCCGATGGCCACGGCAAGTGCCGGGGCCATCTTTGTTTACGGTCGAGTTCAATCGTGCCCCGTCATACGTTCTGTTTCGGGCCGCGTTTGAACTTTTTTGAATGCCACAGAGCGCTCGTTGCTGCGATCGGCGCTAGGAAACCTCTCGGTATGCGTCTCCCCGTTGCGACCGAAATACTGGACGCACTTTCCAGTGATTTGGACGAAGTAGCCCACGCAGCCGGCCGCGAGAGCCTGGCGGGTGAACTGCGGATACATGATCTCGCCGCGTTGTGCCTGGCGAACAGCGGCTTCGACTTGTGCCGCAGAAAACGTTTCGCCGATTTGTGCATGGTCGAGGACCATTGGCTCGACGTATGATCCGCCGTCAGGCGTATAGTACGTGGTCTCCATGCGGCTGTAGTCGGAATGGTAGCGCTCGATGCCGGCTTTCATCAACCGCGTGACGAGTTCCCCAAAATGGATTCTTCCAGATGCGGAAAGGCCTGCACACTCCTTCGCCGCATTCCTCTGTTCACTGTTCATGATCTTGTCCTCTGATGCCTGGATTAGTCGATCGGGATATTCTTGAACTCGCAGCGATCCACGATGCCTTTGAGCACGGCGATTAGATCGGCTCGCTCTCGCGCGCCAAGGTGGCCGAAGAACTCTTGATCATTCTGGTCTGCGAGCGCGGCTAAGACCGGCACGATTGCGCGCCCCGA
>JBFWWY010000209.1:0-6288 GCA_050245935.1 Phycisphaerae bacterium
ATGCGCCGCCCCGCTGGTCAACTGACAGATGACGCTGCCCGACTTGCCGTCGAGCATCGTCAGCGCCCCGTTGTTCGACCAGATCAGAGCGCCGCGGCTGTCCGCATACGCGAGGTGTCGGCCGGGATTATTGTCCACGCTCGCCGGCAAAGTCAGCGCGTCGCGATTCTTCTCCGAGAAATGCAGCACATTCACGCGCTCGCTGCCGGTCGACATCGGGAGATAAAACATTCGTTCCCCGCGTTGGTCGAGTATCGGCGACGTTCCACCGCCCGCCCGTTTCGGCGACTTGATTTGCTCTGACACCTGCCAGATCACGCCGGTGGCCGTGCTGGCATCAGCGGCGAACACCACGCGATCGCCGCGCGGCGCACAATCCACGGACCAGATCTTGCTGTACCCGCGCGAAATCACGCCTGTTTCGACGCCGGAGGTATTGATCCGCAGTAACTCGCCGCCGCGCGCGATGACGAATCCATTTCCGCGATCGTCCCAGTCAAAATCAATAACGCCGCGCGTATTCGGCACGACCGTCCGGCGTGCGCCGTCGACGACTTCAATGCCCGAATCCGTTAACACGGCATACGACGCGCCGACGCCCGTCGCGACCATGTTGTCGGCGGCGCCGAAACCGGTCGCGATATATGCGTCGAAAGGCGGCGCGTTACCCGGCCCGATTTTTTTCTTTTCGTCGGGGGTCTCTGTCGGCTTGTTTTCGGAAGCGTCGTCCGCCTCCTGATGCGGCCGAACCTCCCCCGACATCACGCCGCCATAATTCGCACCGAACCATGTCCCGCAGTAATACCCGCGATAGATCATCACGCGTGCGGAATATTTCCCAATGCCGGGAATCATGACATCATCCACCGTAATCACCGGCGTATCATCTGCCCAGACCACGCGAACGCGAACCGGCATCTGCACATCGTTGTTCATGTACTGAATTCGCGCGGTAACGATCCACCATTCGCCATCGTCTTTTACTGCTGAGGTGATGCCGTATTTCTCCGGAATCGGGTCGCCGAGCGGCTCTTTCTTCGCGAGGTCGCGGGTCATGCGAAACGAACCGACGAGATCGACATTTTTCAGCGTGTCCGCAAACGCGGCTTCGCGCTGCTGCTGTAACTTTTTCACGGACTCGGCATCGGATTGTGCGAACGCGCCCGCCGCAAACGACAGTATCGCGCCGAATGCAACGCGGGTGATCCAGGTCTGACGCGCAGCCACTGGCTCCAAAACACGGGAAATACAATCCATGGAAATCTCCTTCGGCCTTCGCGCCCCGCAGCGCCGTCTTGTGATTCTTCCGCTGACAGCATTCTTGCTCACGTCGATTCTCGGCGGCTGCGCGACATCCGCCAAGATGCCGCCGATCCGCGAATTATACGCGGAAGCGGCGCAATACCACGAACTGGAGCGAAACCCAGTGATCGTGATTCCGGGCATTCTCGGTTCGCGCCTCGTCGACGAAGCGAGCGGCCGCGTCGTCTGGGGGGCGTTCAGCGGCGGCTACGCGAACCCGCAAACCACTGAGGGCGCGCGGCTTGTGGCGCTGCCGATGGCGCTGCGAAAACCGCTTCGTGAATTACGCGACGACGTCCAGCCGACCGGCGTGCTCGATCGGCTCGAGGTCTCGCTTCTCGGCCTGCCGGTGCAACTCGAAGCGTACATCCATATCCTCAAAACGCTCGGCGTCGGCGGCTATCGCGACGAGGAACTCGGCACCAGCGGCGCGATCGACTACGGCCTCGATCACTTCACGTGCTTTCAATTCGCCTACGATTGGCGGCGCGACAATGTCGAGAATGCGCAGCGCTTGCACGAATATATTCTCGAAAAGAAGCAATACGTCGAAGATCGCTATTTCGAAAAGTACGGCGTCCGCAAGGACATCCGCTTCGACGTGGTCGCGCATTCGATGGGCGGGCTCATCCTGCGTTATTACCTTCGCTACGGCAACGCCAACCTGCCGGACGACGGGAATGCACCGCAGCCGACGTGGGCGGGCGCGGAATATGTCGAACGCGCCATTCTGATCGGCACGCCGAATGCCGGTTCGCTGTACGCATGGCTGAATTTGCTGGAGGGGCGCAAATTTTCGCCGCTCCTGCCGAAATTTGACGCCGCCGTTCTCGGGACACATCCGTCGATTTATCAGCTCATGCCGCGCTCCCGGCATAAGCCGGTGATGGATTCCAAATTGTACGACGCCATTGACCTGTTTGACGTCGAGGAATGGGTGACGCGCGGCTGGGGCCTCGTTGACAAAGATAACGATGAGATGTTGGTGCGATTGTTGCCAGACGTTACAGACCAGGAAGCGCGCCGCGCCGTCGCAAGAGACCACCTGACGAAGTGCCTGAAACGAGCGGAAAGATTTGCCGCTGCATTGGACGCGCCCGCGTCTCCGCCCACCGGCACACAGTTAATACTATTTGCCGGAGACGCAATTCAAACCGCGAAACGCGCAACCTACCGCTGGATGGACCGCAAGATTTCGAGCATCGAAACGGATTGCGGCGACGGCACCGTCCTCCGCAGCAGCGCGTTAATGGACGAACGCGTCGGTCAGGAGTTTTCGCCGCATCTGAAGACGCCGATCAACTGGTCGCGCGTGCAGTTCATGTTCAGCGATCACGTCGGCCTGACCCGCGACACGGCGTTTTCCGACAATGTGCTGTACGAATTGTTGGAGTCGCCGCGGCGTCACAAGCATGATTAAACCATCGGTTTTGCAGTTCGGACCCAATGCTGGCACTGGATAATTTTGAAATTTTCGGTCTTCCTCGAAGAATCACGCAGCGATGCGATCGATTCGTAACAGGTCGCGTGCCGACCTCCGCAACCGAATTCAAATACTTCTACGCCTTGCAATACCCGTCGGCAATCTCGGCCGGAGCGTCGGGCTCCCGCGAACGGCAATTTATAGCGCGTAACCGAACAAGCTCACCGGCAACCAAAGGGTGCTGGATCGCAAGCCGGAGGTTTGATTCGCGGGATGTCGAGTGCTACGCTTACACGAATGGTGCCACCCCAGGACAGCACTGCCGCACCGGCGGCGGAAGCGGACTTGCTCGATAAACTCCGCGCCGGCGATGACGACGCCTACGAAGCGATGATCCGCAGCGAAGGCGGGCGGATGCTTGCGGTCGCGCGGCGATTGCTGCGCAACGAGGAAGACGCACGCGACGCCGTCCAGGAGGCGTTTCTCGGCGCATTCCGCAATCTCGATAAATTCGAAGGACAGTCCAAATTATCCACGTGGCTTCATCGCATCGTGGTAAACGCAGCGTTGATGAAACTCCGCAGCAAATCGCGCAAGCCGGAAAATTCGATCGAGGACCTGTTGCCGAAGTTCAGCGCGGATGGTCACGTCGACGGCGGCGTCAAGCCCTGGCGTGATGATGTGGCTTCTGCGCTGGAGCGCAAGGAGACCCGGCAGACGATTCACGAACTGATCGGGCAGTTGCCGGAGGGCTATCGCACCGTTCTCATGTTGCGCGACATCGAAGAACTGGACACCAAGGAGACAGCGACCGTTATGGAGATCAGCGAGAATGCCGTCAAAACCCGCTTGCACCGCGCGCGGCTGGCGCTCCGCACGTTGCTCGATGAAAGGTTCCGGGAGGACGCGGCATGACGCATTCGTGCAGACAACAGATCGAGCAATTTCTCTGCGACTACGTATGCGGAGAGCTTCCCGTGCCGCAGCGCGCTGAATTTGAAAAGCACATGGCTGACTGCAAGTGCTGCGCCGCCTATCTCGAAAGCTACAAAAAGACGATCGAGTGTGAGCGCAAATCCTGCTGCCACAAAAAGAATCCTGAACTCGCGGAAATCCCCGACGATATGGTGAAGGCGATCATCGCCGCGCGCAAAAGCACCTCCCCCGACTGCGACTGATTTGCTATACTGGAGCGCAATTCAAATTCCGCGCAATTCACCGTGTGAGGAGGAGAGAAGATGCGCACTTCACGCAAGGTACTTTTCGTAACCGCGCTCACGTTCAGTGGGCCATTCGCTTCGTCGCTATTCGCCTACGATCAGAATGTGATCTTCGCGTTTGACCAGACGCGGGACTATCTACTGCGATTGCTCGATCTGAACGACGACGGCGACGCAATCGATCCAGGCGAGGTCGTCATCTTCATGAATGACGCCGACGCTGCCACGGGCCTCGACAATAGTCAGGGGCTCTTAGCATTATCACCTTATGAAGTTTTTGCGACGGACAACTTTGTTCCGGATAATGTGTTGCGACTGAACGACTTAAATCGTGACGGCGACGCGCTCGACCCCGGCGAGTCCACGATCTGGTGGGACGGCATGCTGCCTGATGGCCTCGGTCTTATGATGAATCCGGTTTGCATTTCTACCGGTCCGGACGACGCCTATTATCTCATTGATAACAACAGTGTCGGATCAACCAGCAATCCGGAAGCAATCTATCGGATGGATGACCTGAATAACGATGGTGATGTCAACGATGCAGGTGAGGTGACACAGTACTTTGAACTTTCGCCGCCCAGCACCGCGGTCACAGTTACATTCGACCTTGAGTTTGACAACGCCGGTGCCGGCTACGTCTATGACATTCGCGATCCAAACCAAATCGAGCATATCGATCGAATTTCGCCGGATGCGACGACCAAAACCGTCTGGATTGATAGCGCCGCATTGTTTCAAATGACCGGCGTCGTATTCGTTTTGTCTCAGGATCTCGTCCATGATCCCCTTACTGACGAGATCATTACGAGCGGCACACTCGGTTCCAGCACCGTGTTGATTGCGATGCGGGACCAAAATAACAGCGATACCATTGACAGCGGAAGCGAGGTGCGTTTGTTGTGGCGTGAATCCGAAGCCGGCGTTTCTGTCGGATCGGCGCGCGGCATCTGCCTGCTTCCGAACCGTTCCATGTATTTCACCGAGGCGCTGAACGACCAGATTATTCGGATGGTCGATCTGAACGAGGACGGTGACTACCGCGATGCCGGCGAAACCAATGTGTTTTATGATTCTGCCATGGCACTCGCGAGCGGACTCCCCGATGCGCCGCAGTTACTTTCAATTACAGGCGCCCCCTTGCCTCCGATCGCACGCGGCGACATGAATTGTGACGGTGTTGTCTCCGTCGGCGATATCGGTCCCTTTGTCCTGGCGCTGACCGACCCTGCCGGCTACGAAGCACAATTCCCCGATTGCGACATCGACAACGGCGATATCAATAACGACGAGATCGTATCGGTCGGCGACATCGGCGCGTTCGTCGCATTGCTGACCGGCGGTTGACAACGGACGGATCACCCGGAACGGAGTCAAATGTGAGTCGTGACGCGGATATGGCGCTGCTTTGCGAATATACGCAAAGCGAAAGCCTGATCAGGCACATGTTTGCCGTCGAAGCCGCGATGCTGGCGTATGCGCGAAAGTTTGGCGAAGACGAAGAAAAGTGGGGCCGCGTCGGCCTGCTCCATGACTTCGATTATGAGCGCTGGCCCGATCCGCCGGATCACCCGCTTCAAGGCGCTGCGATTCTCGCGGAGCGTGGCTATCCCGAGGACGTGATCTACGCGATTAAGTCGCACGCCGATTATCTGCCAGACTGCCCGCGCGTGTCGCGGATGGACAAAGCACTGTTCGCATGTGACGAACTTTGCGGATTTATCACCGCTTGTGCGCTCGTTCGTCCCGAAAAAATTGACGGTCTGGGTGCGAAAAGCGTACGAAAAAAGATGAAGACCGCCTCTTTTGCGGCGGCGGTCAATCGCGACGATATCGTGAACGGTGCGGCGGACCTCGGCGTTGATCTGAACGAGCATATTGACTTCTGTATTGACGCCATGCGATCAATCGCGACGGAATTGGGGCTGGATAAGCAGGTGGCGGAAACCCGGGACTAGAGAGCACGGCTGCGATTTGCGGACACTTTCCGTGGCGGCGAACCGTTATATTCGGAGCCGGGGAGCAGTTGGTGCAGTCGTCTTGTCGTTGCCAAATCGCGATTCGAGATTCCGCAAGAACGGCACGGAGTTCCAGCATCGTCGCGCCGGCGCTTGACATCGCCGATGGATATGATTTACTAGCGGATCTGCCGCATTGGCGGCGCGAAACCCGATAGCTCAATGGTAGAGCGAGTCCCGACGACAGTCGGGATTAACCGCTGAGCGTCGAATGCGAGCAGAAATGCTCGAAAAACTGAATAGTCCCCGATAGCTCAATGGTAGAGCGAGTCCCGACGACAGTCGGGATGAACCGCTGAGCGTCGGCTGTGAGCAGAAATGCTCG
>JBFWWY010000210.1:0-6277 GCA_050245935.1 Phycisphaerae bacterium
ATACCGAAGTCCGTGACCGTCGAATTCGATCTGGGGTCGGAGCTACCGTTGCTGGAGGCGGACGCGGCGCAGTTGCAGCAGATCGTTATGAATCTGATGATCAATGGTGCGGAAGCGTGTGAGGATGCGCCGGGAACGGTGACGATTCGCACGGCGCGTGTCCAGCGTTTTTCACCCACCACGGGCGTGATGTACGACGATCGCAAAGGGTCCGGTGCGGAGTACGTAGCGATTTCAGTGATGGATACGGGAAGCGGAATGGAGCCGGAAACGCTTCAGCGCATTTTTGAGCCATTCTTCTCGACAAAATTTACGGGTCGTGGGCTGGGACTGGCTGCGATCCGAGGGATCATCCGGGCGCATCGGGGCGCGATTCACGTGGATTCCAAAGTCGGGCGCGGCACGACGTTTACCGCGCTGCTTCCCGCTTCGCTCAAGCGTGCGCAAGATTCCGTGCCCGCTGCGCCGCAGTTCGGAATTCCGGCAGGCGCGACAATTCTTGTTATCGACGATGAGGCGGAGGTGCGAAATGTTGTGCAGGCCGTTCTCGAAAGCCGAGGTGCGACCGTGCTGGTGGCAGAGGACGGCATTCGCGGCGTTGATCTGTTCAAGCGACGCGCGAAGGAGATCGATGCCGTGTTGCTGGATCTGACGATGCCGGGAATGGGCGGGGAAGATGTTTATCGAGAGATCTCGGCCTTACGCCCCGATACCCGGGTGATTGTCTCCAGCGGGTACAGCGAATCCGAAACAACGGAGAAGTTTCACAATGCCCCTCTCGCGGGATTTGTTCACAAGCCCTATACGGCGGAGACGCTGATTACCAAGATCGGCGCGGCACTGTCGCACAACCCGGCGTAGCGGCTGCGCACAGTTCGCTGCTTTTTGGGGCACAACTGCGCCTCCTCCCGGCTACTGGAAGCGAGCATTCGCCATTGAAAGCGCCTTCAAAAACGGTTTTCATCTCGGTGGCAGAAGACTCCGCGGACCGGCACGCGGAGAAGCTGCTGCGGGTCGCGAAGCAACGGTTGCCGCACGTGAAGTTCGTCGGATTTTGCGGGCCGCGCATGCAGGCGGCGGGGGCGACCGCGCTGGACGATCTGACCGGCGGTGCCGCCATGCTGGGAGCGGCGTTGCGAAAGCGCGGCATGGGGAAACGGGCGCTCGCAATGGCGGAAGAGTACTGGCGACAGCATTCTCCCGACCTGTTCCTGCCGATGGATTCGTCGTTGCTTCATCTGCCGATGGCGGCGCGCGCAAAACAACATGGACTCTCCGTGTTGTACTACATTGCGCCGCAGACGTGGGCGTCACGCGCGTATCGCAATCGGGCCATTCGTGAACACGTCGATCGTCTCGCGTGCATTCTGCCGTTTGAAGAGGATTATTTTCGGCAACACGGCATTGCTGCGCGATTTGTCGGGCACCCGTTATTCGAATCGGCGGCAGACGAAGTAGCTTCTGCGGGACGCAGCGCGAACGCGAGCAACCGTGGGACGGCTCCAACGCTTGCGATTCTACCCGGGTCGCGGGAGGGTGTGATCCGCAAGATGCTGCCGCTGCAGTTGGCGGTCGCGCGTGCGATGCGAACCACGCCGCGCGTCTTGGTCTCGTGCGCGGACGTGCGGCGGCGTCCGATTGTCGAGCGATACGTACGGACGGCGCAATTTCCGGTGCAGATCGTCGTGGGTGACGTGGTTGATATGTTGCGGCCTTGCGATCTTGCGCTCGTCACTTCGGGAACCGCGACATTAAACGTCGCCGCGGCGCATAAGCCGATGGTGGTGATGTATGATCCCGGTCGGTTGCTGGCGATCGGGCATCGGGCGTTCGGTTCGTTTTTTCTGAGGACGCGCTATCTTTCGCTGGTCAACATTCTCGCGCAGAAAAAAGTGACGCCGGAATATATGACCGCGATTCCCGATCCGGTCCAGATCGCGCGCTCGGCAGATCAGTTGCTGCGCGATACGTCGTTGCGGACGTGGATGATTGAGCAGCTTCGCGCGCTGACCGGGCAATTCCGCTTGCAGCAACCCAGTGCAAATGTCTGTGACGAAATACAGAGATTCCTCCACTGACGGTGGATGGGGCGGCACGGGGCCCGATCAACAAACAATATCCCGCCGCACCGCATTGCGGTACGGCGGGCACTTCCCCTCGTCACAATTTGCAAGATCAGCGCTACTGATCAGTTTTCCAGAAAGAACAGTTGGCGCGGTCCGGCGATTCGCGAATTGAAACCTTCGAGAAATGCGTCCGGCTCGACCGTGCCGTTCTTCGCGCCAATGCCGTTGATCGTATAGACCACATCGTTTTCGCGATCTGCAACATATCCGATGCCGTCACTCCCGACGACGATGCCCTGCAAGCTCGGCGTCGTTGTCGCGTTGATCGTGATGATGCGGTCCGGCGTAGCGTTTCCACCCACGAATTGTGCTTCGTCGAACACCTTGATGGCGTTCGTGCCGTCGACGACGTACAGAATCTCATCCGCATCGATCACAATGTCTTCGATGTTTCCAAAGGCGGTGCTGGTGATGATGCGATCGGGCATGGTTTCGCCGTCCGCGGTCGCCGCAACGTTGAACACCAGGATGCGGCTGGAATTCACATTCAGCCCGGACGTGTCGCTCGCGTACAGCATTCCCTGATCCAGCCACAGCGCATCGAGCGTCATCATGATGTTGTCGAAGGGAGCGCGATCCGGCGGACCAAAGGTGCGAACGGGGGCTTCGTTGCCGCCGTTGGAGTTTTCGACATCGAAGACGAGGATTCCCATGTCGGCGTTGATGTTGCCGACGAACAGCAACTCGTTTGCATCGTCGTACGCCAGAGAGATCGGCATCTCGAGTCCGGTGTTGTTGCCCTCCCAGACGAGGTCCGCCGGCTTGGTGCCGTCCGCGCGGAGGCTGTCTCCATACGCCACAATCCCGCCATTCTGGCGCGAAGCAAAAACGCCGCCGCCGGGCGTCACCACGACGGAGCGCGGCTGAAAGAGCGAAGTTGTTGCGCCGGCGTCGATGCGGGCGAACGGTTCAAGATCGCCGTCGAGTTCTTCGCTGCTGTGGACGGTGATGCGGCCGGTGTCGTTGTTGACGACAAATAGCGCGCCGGTTGCGCCGGTCACGATAATTGTGACGGTGTCGACGTCGCTCTTGCCCTTGCCGTCGCTCACTGTGACTTCAAAGACGAGCGTCGCGGCGGTGTTGGGCGCGACGAATGTCGGCGTTGCGGAATTCGCGTTGTTCAGTGTCACGGTCGGTCCGGACGTCTGCTCCCAGGAAAAGGAAAGCGCGTCGTCCTCCGGATCGCTGCTGGCGGCGGCCGTCAATTGAACTTCCGCACGGCGCTCGACCGTCTGGTCCGCGCCGGCTGCGGCGGTCGGCGCACCGTTGGATGCCGAGTTGTTGTTCGTGTTGGTATTTGTATTCGCGTTCGTATTACCGTTGTTGTTGTTCATCGGCGGCACCAGGCAGCCCGCCTGGAGCGCCGACAACGTAAGGCCGAATATTCCACCCATTCCCTGCTTCCAAAATCGCATGTATGTACTCCCTTGTTTCCTGTCGACGGCTGGATGTCCGCTCGGACACCACGACGCCTTTCCGAGCGTTCCATCCGCGCTTCCGCCGCCGCGCCCGGTGCACAGCGATTGCGAATCCTGCTCATGGGCATTCACGCAGTTGGCGGCAGAACCCTTGGATTTTTTTCGGGGAATTTTCGGCGCAGCGGACGGCGGCAGCGTTGCCCGGCGGGAGACATGTTTCTAGCATAGTTGCATGATTCAAACGCGCGATTGGCGGCCCGTTGCGACCCTTTCCGCGATTCGTGAAGTTCGCATTGAAATGCCGTCCGAGCGTTTTGCGGCCGCGCGTGCGTTTTATGAGGACCTGCTGGGCATTCGCGCCTGGCGACCGTCGGAAAATATTCCCGGCTGCCTCGGCTTCGGACCGCTGCGACGCGGACTGATCATGCTCCCCGCACACGATCCTGACATTGATGCCTGCAAACCCCGCTTGAACCTGCTGATCGACGATCTCGAAAAACTGGCGAAATGGCTCAGCGATCTGGAGATACCGTTCACTGCGCTGCACGGCATCGGTGCGTATGGTCGCTCGCTTTTCGTGCACGACCCTGCCGGTCATCTTTTGCTGGTTCGCGAGTCTCGCAATCTATGAAAATTCGTCCGTTCGGCGTGAAAAATACGCCCACTCGCGGTCATTGCTGATTGGTTGCTTTCGCTCCCGCGCTGTAAACTCATCGCCGATGCATTTGACGATTCCCAACTGGATTACGCTGGCACGCTTCGTGCTCGCGATTGCGTTTTTTTTCGTCATCGCGCAGTTTGACGCCAAGTCCGCGGAAGCGTCGCGCTGGGCGGTGCAGTGGGGCCTGTGGCTTTTCGTCGCCGCGGCGATCAGCGATTTTCTCGATGGCATGCTGGCGCGGAAGCTGAATCAAATCACTATCTTCGGACGTGTGATTGACCCCGTGGCGGACAAGCTGCTGATCTGCGGTGCGTTTGTGTTTTTTGCCGGCGCCAATTTTCATCAGGCGGGTGAAAATGTCACGTTTGTCGCACCCTGGATGGTCGTCGTGATCCTGGCTCGCGAACTGCTTGTCACCTCCATTCGCGCCCATGCCGAGAAATCCGGCGTAGACTTCAGTGCGTCGTGGAGCGGCAAGATCAAGATGTTTTTGCAGTGCGCAGCGGCGATCGGCATCCTTGCCTATCTTGCGTTCGACTGGCAGGCAATCGCTACGCTGGTGAATGTTCTGGTATGGGCCGCGGTCGCTGTGACCGCGTATTCGGCCGTCACGTATGTCGGTCGCGCCAAATCATTTCTGTTTGACTCCGGGGGTGTTGCGCCAACGGTCGCCTCAACATCGTCGCGGGAGCCCGACAGTTCGGAGAAGCCTAGCGGAAGCGCTCAATTCTCGGCATCTTCGCGTCACGGAGCTACGTCTTGACCTGGACAGCAGCGGATCGTTTCAAAGCGGCATTCATCACCGTGCTGGGAAGCGGCTTTGCGCCGATCGCGTCCGGGAGTTGGGGATCGCTGGCATCGGTGTTGCTCTTTCTGCCGCTCTGGTACGGTTTTGCGGCGGTCGGCGGCGCGCGCAACCTCATGGAACTTTTCAATGTGGCGGCGGTGATCGTCGCGTGCTACCTGTCCATTCTCTGGGGCAGATGGGCGATTCAGACTTTTGGACGAAAAGACCCGAAGCAGTTCGTCCTCGACGAATTTGCGGGTCAGTGGATCGCGCTGCTGTTTCTGCCGATTGTTTTTGGTGCCGGCTGGTGGACGGTTTTGTGCGTTTTCGGCCTGCAATTGTTTTTGTTTCGCGTGTTTGACGTGCTGAAAGTTCCGCCCGCCGCGCAGCTTGAGCGTTTGCCCGAAGGCTGGGGCATCCTGCTCGACGACCTTGTCGCGGGGATGTATGCCAATGTGGTCGGACAGCTATTCTGGCGTTTCACGCCCGCCATCGGGTGGCTGCAATTGAATCATGTGGATTTCATTTTCCCCGAAGTGACTGGATAACCCGCTTGGATTATCTCAAAGCAATCGTGCTCGGCATTGTCGAAGGGCTGACCGAGTTTCTGCCTGTCTCCAGCACCGGCCATCTCATCATCGGCAACGAACTGATGGGCGTGAATCCAGAATTGCCGCAATGGCGGACGTTTCTGTTCGTCAGCCAGCTCGGCGCGATTGCCGCCGTGGTGATTTTCTTCTGGAAGGATTTGTGGCGACAGACCTTTGTTGCCAAAGTCGCGGACTGGCGCAATCACATCATGGTGAAGCTCATCATCGGCTTCGCGCCGGCCGTTGTCGCGGGGCTCGCGCTGAACGATTTCATGGAAGAACATCTGGAGAATAATCCGCTCGCGGTCGCGGGGGCGCTGATCGTCGGCGCGATCGCGATGGAGCTGATCGAACGTCGCTTTCGCAAAGATCGCGAGATGACGATTGACGACGTGACGTACAAACAGGCGTTTCTGATCGGCCTCGCGCAGTGCCTGTCGATCTGGCCGGGCATGTCCCGCGCTGCGTGCACGATTATGGGTGGCCTGATTGTCGGTCTGTCGCCGCGCATTGCCGCACAGTTTTCGTTTTATCTCGCGATTCCGACGATGCTCGGCGCGGCGGGATATCGGTTGCTGAAATATCACGACGAACTGTCGGTCGACACAATTGGGGTCGTCCTGACCGGCACAGGCGTCGCATTTCTTGTCGCGCTCGGCGTTGTCGCGTGGTTTTTGCCGTACGTGCAGAAGCAC
>JBFWWY010000211.1:0-6244 GCA_050245935.1 Phycisphaerae bacterium
TTGCGTCCGAGACCGGGCGCGGGAAAACTACGTATAAGTGAAAGCGTTCGTGAAGTCGCATGGTGGCCTGGCAGCGCCATGCCGTGAGACAAGGCTTCGTCGCAACGCCGACGCTTTCGTACATCCAATTTTCTTCTACATGGAGAAGCCGATGAACAGACGCTTTGCATCGTTCGATGCGCGCTATGTACTGGTTGGCTGCTTCGTCATGGCGCTGGGAAGTCATGCGAGCGCGCACGTAGACTTGGATTCCCCGAACGGCGGTGAATCCTTCGAGGTGGGATCGAACGTGACCGTACACTGGCACGTCGCGATCCAGCACAACACCCAGAACTGGGATCTCTGGTATTCGACAACGGGGCCGGTCGGTCCCTGGATCGAAATCGCGAGTGATTTACCCGCCGGAAACACCGCAGCGGGCGCAATGCACGCGTTCAACTGGACCGTGCCCAACGACCCGTCGGCGGTCGCCTGGGTTCGCGTTCGCCAGGACAATGGCGGCGAAGATTACTTCGACATCAGCAACCTGCCCTTTTCCATCGTCGCGAATTCGCTCGTCGGCGATATGAATTGCGACGGATTGCTGAGCGTCAGCGACATTGCCGGGTTTGTCCTCGCACTCACCGAGCCCGCCGAATACGCCATTCAGTTTCCCGCGTGCGACATTAGCGCCGGGGACCTGAACGAAGATAGCCAGGTTTCGGTCGGCGATATCGGCCTGTTCGTAGCCCTGCTGACCGGCCTCTAACGGCCGGAATTCAAGACTCCTCGAGTGGCCGCAACACTCGGGGACGCCGTACGCCGTCTGCCAGCAAGAGCGCGGCGTGCGGTTTGTCTCAAACCTCGAACTGATCCCGCTGCGCCGTACTTTCGACCTGATCTACGATCTTCGGTTTCGATGCCCGCCAGAGATTCATAATTGTTCCCGCGGACATTTGGGCACACAATGCCGCGATGCAACCAGCCGATCTCGCCCGCTATCTGGAATTTGCCGTCGACATCGCAAAACACGCCGGCGCGCTCACGCTTGAATATTTTCAGCACAGCCCGCACGAAGAAACCAAATCCGACCACACGCCGGTAACCGAAGCGGATCGCGGTGCGGAGCAACTTCTCCGCAGCAGGATCGAAGAACGCTATCCCGATCACGGCATTCTCGGTGAAGAATTCGGCGAGAAAACCGCGCAACTCCCGGTGCGCTGGATTCTGGACCCGATCGACGGCACCTACTCGTTCATCTCCGGTGTTCCGCTCTATGCGACATTGATTGCACTCGAATGGGAACAGGCGATGGTTCTCGGCGTGATTCATCTCCCCGCGCTCCGCGAAACGATCTACGCCGCGAAAGGACTTGGCTGCTGGTGGAACGGTCGACCAGCGCGCGTCTCGACAACCGCGACGCTGGCCGAAGCGCGCATGTGCCACACGGGTACACGGGGCTTCCTGCAAATCGGTTGCGAAGATAGCTTCCGACGCCTGCGTGACGCGTGTCGCGCCGATCGCGGATGGAGCGACGCATATGCTTACGCCCTCGTTGCGACCGGGCGTGCCGAAGTCGCGATCGACCCACGTATGTCTCTTTGGGACGTTGCCGCGCTGTATCCCATTATTCAGGAAGCCGGCGGCCAAATCAGCGACTGGTGCGGCAACGACAATCCCCACGCGGGGAATGCCGTCGCGACCAATGGACTTTTGCACAGGCAGGCGCTTGCACATCTCTGAGGCAATGGCCGGGAAAAGCAGTACGGGCGGCACATGTCCGCCCGTACCTTGGCAGTTCACGAGGGGTGACATACGACGTATGTATGCACGGTTGTAAAGAGCGGCACGGATCGAACGCTGGAGAGAATCGACCCGTGGCCGGAACTACCAGCTCTTCACACTCTTTAATAACCGTAAAATCCCCCTCTTCTGACGCAAAAAACTCTAAATATTTCGAGAAATTTCGAAAATTTCCCGGGCGCGGGTCGAGAGTCGACGTTGGCATTCCAGGATGCCACGATTTCGACTCTTGCCTCTCGGGCAAAAGCCTGTCCTCAGGCCAAAAAAGTGAAATTTTCCTCATTTATTTGGCGGTAAGCCAGTCTTCTCCGACGCCCGCATCGACCTTCAGCGGGACTTCAAGGGGCATCGCACTCCCCATGCGTTGCTTCACCCACTCCGCCATGCGCGGCGCATCGTCCGCAGGGGCCTCAAAGACCAGTTCGTCATGCACCTGCAGCAACATCCGCAACGGCAAGTTTTCCCTGCGAATCTCTCTGTCTATCTGAATCATCGCCAGTTTAATCAGATCCGCCGCTGACCCTTGGATCACCGTGTTCACCGCCAGCCGCTCCGCCTGATTCCGCAAGGTCGCATTCCGTGAGTCGATGCCCAGAATCGGCCGTCGCCGCCCGAGAATCGTCCGCACATACCCATCACGCTTCGCATCCGCGACGCACTTGTCGATGAAGGCGCGAATGCTGGCATACTTGGTGAAATACGCGTCGATAAAATCCTGCGCATCGCCGCGACTCATTCCCGTCGTCCGCGCCAGCCCGAACGCCGTCTGCCCGTAAATCAATCCGAAGTTCACCGCTTTGGCCTGAGACCGCATTTCCGACGTCACGTCTTCAATCGCGATGCTGTTCACTTGCGCCGCCACGAACGCGTGAATATCGCGATCCTCCGCGAACGCCTGCCGCAGCGCCGCATCCCCCGAAAAATGTGCAAGCACGCGCAACTCAATCTGCGAATAGTCCGCCACAATCAGACGTTCGCCCGGCGTGCGCGGCACGAATGCCCGGCGAATCTCGCGCCCGAGTTCCGTGCGAATCGGAATATTCTGCAGATTCGGATCGCTGCTCGACAGCCGACCGGTAATCGCGCCCGTCTGGTGATAACTCGTATGCACGCGCCCGGTCCTTTTGCTCACCGACTGCGGCAACGCGTCGACATACGTGCTCCGCAGCTTCTGCATCTCGCGGTATTCGAGAATTTTCAGCAGCGCCGGGTGCTCCGTCTCGCGCGCCAGTGTCTCAAGCGTTTCGGCGTCTGTCGACCGCGACGTTTTTGTCCGCTTCACCACGCGCATCTGCAACTTGTCGAACAGAATTTCCGAAAGCTGCTTCGGCGAATCGACATTGAAGCGCTCGCCGACGAGATTCTGCACTTCCTCCAGCAGCGCATCAATCCGTTTCCCCAGCGTTACGCTCATCTCGCGCAGAAAATCAACGTCGAGCCGTACGCCCTCGAACTCCATCCGCGCCAGCACCTGCACCAGCGGCATTTCGACATCAAAAAACAGTTTGTCCAGTTCCATCGGCGCAAGCTGCGGTTCGTAGTACTGATACATCCGCCAGGTGTAATCCGCGTCTTCGCCGGCGTACTCCGTCACGCGCTCCAACGGCACCTGATCAATCGTGATCTGGTCGCGTCCTTTGCCGATCAAATCAGTAATCGGCATCATCGAGTGAGCAAACAGATCGTGTACCAGCCGGTCCATCCCGAACGTCATCCGCGTCGGGTCAACGAGAAACGCCGCCACCATCGTGTCAAACAACGGACCGCGAACGTCAAAGCCGGCATTCCGAAGAATGTTTAGATCGTATTTCAGGTTATGCCCGACTTTGCGAATCTTTTCGTTCGAAAGAACAGGGTGGAGAATCTCGCGAACTTCCTCCACCGCGAGCGCGTTGCCGAAGAACGACTGCGTCGGCACGTACACGCCGTGCCCGGTTTCGCACGACAGCGCAATGCCCACCAAGCGCGCATCCATCGCGCGCAACCCCGTCGTCTCCGTATCGATCGCGAACTCTTCCACGCCCGCAATTTTCGCGACGTATTCGCGCAGGCCCGCCGCCGTATTGATCAGCCGATACACACCGCCATCCGGTCGTGAGAGCGTCGCCCGCAACGCCGCCGCACGCTCCCCACCGAAATCTTCGCCTGCGTCTCCCTTGCCCGCCGGTTTCGTCCCCGTCGATTTCTTGCCATCCCCTTCCGCTTCAATTGGCGTAAGCGCGGGCGGTGCATCTTCAATGTCTTCCGCCGACACCCCCGGCAGCAGCGTCGTCAGCTTCCGGAAACCCAGATCCCGAAAAATCGGCACCGCGTTCGCCCACTGAATGTTGCACAACGCGCACGCATCCGCGTTCAGTTCGATCGGCACGTCATCGCGCAGCGTGACAAGCTGCCGCGTAATGTCGATCTGATCGCGAAACGCGAGCACATTCTCCCGTTGTTTCGGCGTCAACTCATCCGCATGCTCAAGCACCGCTTGCGCCGACCCATATTTGCGGATCAGCTTCGCAGCCGTCTTCGGCCCGATGCCGGGGACCCCGGGAATATTGTCCACACTGTCGCCGATGAGAATCTGCGCCTCCAGCGCCTCCGCCGGCGTCCAGCCTTTCGATTCTTCCAGCCGCGCCGGCGTAATCACCTCATCCTTCATCGGGTCATACAGCGAGACGTGCGCGTTCAACAATTGCTCGAGGTCTTTGTCGCGGCTCACGAGATAGACGTGCAGATCTTCCGACGCGTGATGCTTCGCGAGCGACGCCATGATGTCGTCCGCTTCCCACCCTTCGAGTTGCAGCGTCGGCAATTGAATCGCTTGCGCAATCTCGATGATTCGCGCGATCTGCACGCCGAGGTCCTCCGGCGCAGCATCGCGATTGGCCTTGTAATCCGCATAAATATCGCGGCGAAAAACGGTGCTGTCCGACACGTCCAACACGAGACCCAGATAGTCCGGCTTGCGTTTGGAAAGCAGCGTCAGCACCATCTGCCAGAAGACGTGCGTCGCGCGCGTCGGCTCCCCGCTCGGCGACGAAAGCTGCCCGAACGGCGCGTAATACGCGCGGAAAATCTGAGCGTGACCATCGATCAGGTAAAGCGATTTCGACATCGCAGCAGTGTAAGCCCGCAACGATTGATCGTCATTCCGCCCACGGGAACCCGACGCTCCCGCCGAGCATCTTCAAAACGGGAGACCGAGGCTCCCGCCGAGCGATTCAAAAAAAATGGGAGGGCGAGGCTCCCGCCGAGCCGCGACGAATGACGAATGACGAATGACGAATGACGAATGACGAATGACGAATGACGAATGACGAATGACGAATGACGAATGACGAATGACGAATGACGAAATACAAGCCGCAAGAAGGACTCAAAATTCCGGCAATCTGAAAATCGTGCACCCCCGAAATCCGAACCCCCCGCGCCAAGCGGGGGGCCAGAGTTCCTCGATGAAACCTGAACTGCGCCGCCCCACACCAGCTATTCACCACACCCCACACCCCAAACCCTCAACCCCTTCCGCCTACGAATACCCCATCCACCGGATCATCTCGCGCGGCGTCGGCGGCTTACCGTACATCAACACCCCGACGCGGAAAATCTTCGCCGCCACCCACATCGCAAGAAAGGCACTGATCCACAGCAGCGCCAGCGTCGCGACAATCTGCCACATCGGCGTCGCCGAATCCGCGCAAATCCGCAGAATCATGATGAACGGCGTGATCGGCACGATAAAACTCGCGGCGACGCTGATGATCGACTGAGGATTATTCGAGACAAAAAACCACAGCATCATCGGAATCACCGTGATCAGCGTGAACGGCGTGATCATCGCCTGGGCTTCTTTCAACGTGTTAAACGCTGCGCCAATCCCCGCGAGAATCGCCGAATAAAACAGAAACGACGGAATGTAATACGCGACAAACAGCCACACGCGCGATCCGCTCAGCGCCGCCGCGTTCCCTGTCGCGTCCATCGCAAAATACGCCACGCTCAACCACACGCCGATCAGCAGCACGCCCACCATGACCATGCCGATGATCTTGCCGGACATGAGCTGCATCGGGCTCACCGCCGACAGCAGCACTTCCACGACGCGCGAGCTCTTCTCTTCGATCACACTCGTCAGCAGCCCCTGACTGATGCCGAACGTCCCCATCCACAGCAGAAACATGAACGCAAACGGCATCAACACGCGCGTCATGTCGCGGGCGCGGCCGCGCTCACCGGTCCGGACGTTGATCGTGTCCACATTTACCGATGTTTCCAGCGCGCGGATCATCTCGCGATCGAGCGGCGGCTCGTGCCGTGTAAAGCGGTAAACCACGACCGCTTCGTCGAGCAGGTGCTCGATCTCCCGTGCTTCGGTGAGTTTGTCGCTCTCGCGAATCAGCTCCGCCTTTGCCTCATTCGTCAGCGCCCCGACAGGGATATTCAACCCCGCATACGCCTCACCGCTGCGGAC
>JBFWWY010000212.1:0-6242 GCA_050245935.1 Phycisphaerae bacterium
TCCGCGGAAATTCCAGACTGGGACGCGCTGAAAGTAGCCTGTGCGATCACGCGGTTCGAAGCGGCTCCCCTCGATCTGCCGCGATTGTTCCGTGAAGATGCGGATCGTGTCGGCGGCGCGCTGCGCGTCGCGGTGTTGCAAGAGATCGCTGTTGATTCGAGTGACGCTGCGGCAGTGCTGGATGTCGATGGCGGATCGACGGTCTATCTGCGCGTGGTCGCGCCAGGTGCTGCATGGTTGCGGCTTGTTTTTGATGATTGGTCTCACGATGCCGTCGCACGGGTAATTGTATTTGATCCGGCCCGACCTGAACGCTCGCCGCAAACCATAGAGGGTTCCCCCGGGCCCGATGGCGCCCTGTGGAGCTCGATTTTCTTCACAAATGAAGTCGTCGTGGGAGTTCATTCGTTCCCGCCGGACTCCTCACTGCATCGCGTCCGGATGTCGCGGATCGTCGCCGGATACCGAGGTTTCAATGCGGAATGGACGGAGCGCGAGCGTTCCGGCATCGAAGCCGGTGATCCCGTCTCTTGCCACACGGACGCGAGTTGCATTACGGACCCTCCGCAAGTCGACAGCGACGCCGTTGCGACCTGGATCGTCTGCTCAGGAGGCGAATGTACGGAGTGCAGCGGCACACTCATCAACCGCGCTGGCTGTGGTGCCGAAGAATGTCCCAATGACAATGCGCGCTTATTTCTGACGGCGGCCAGTTGCAATGCGACTGCGAACAATCTGCATACTGTGGTAGTGGTTTTCGACTATGCCACCGAGTCTTGCGACGGTGCGCCGCCGGATTTTTCGACATTGCCCCAGGCCCGGGCGGAAGCGCTGCTCGTCAATGATGCGGCCCACGATGTCGCGTTGTTGGGCATCGGTTCAGAGATATTTGCCAATATGCCGGTTCAGCCGGTGAATAACATTTCGACATCCTACTGGGCCTCGCCGGTTTTCCTCGACTCCGACGGATATATGTACCACCATCCTTTGGGTTCCTATCGACGCTACCTCCCGCTGATGAAGGGTGGTACTCTTGACAACCAGAGGCTGCGACAAACTGACAACACTTGTGTTGAAGCAAATGGCTACTCCATCGTCTGTCTGAACACCGGCGGCGGTCCGGGCTCTTTCGGCGCTCCAATCTTCCGTGCTGCCGACAATCGCGTAGCTTCCGTTTTCAGTTGCGAATATTTTCAGGCCGGCTGCGGCGCACTTTATCAATCATCCGGCGGTCGCATCGACCTGGCTGAGCCGCTGCTGCGGCCTTTTATCGAACCGGTCAATCCGGTGTATGTCAATTGGCAATACAGCGGCTACCAACGCGGCACAATCAGCCAACCGCTTCGGCAACTCGGTCGGGCATCCTTCGCACTCGCAGGGGAAGGTGGCGAGATCCGGGTGGCGGGCGGTAGCCATGGGACAGGTCGAGTTTATCTGGGCAGACCGTGTGTGGTTCGTCTGATCGCCGCCGGGCAAAGTGCTGTCATGGGCCAGTAGCGGAGTGAGCAGGAGCGATCTCTCAGTGGTCAGCGGTACAGGTCCCGCACGTCCAGCGAGAGGGCCAGGACTCTTTGCATTCTTCCTTCTGGATTCTCATTTTGCTAAGCTGTTCGCATCTCGCGAAGCGCGGAGCTTTCTGCTCAGGCATGCGAGTTTCCCGAATTCAGGCGGAGTGCGTTTGTCGACTTGCGATGCGGGCACGGAACTGTTGAAACAGGCGGTTGCGGGCGACGTCGCTGCGCTCACTGAGATCCTCTGTGCCGCCCGCCCGCGGCTTTGCACATACATCGCAGTACGTATCCCGCACGCGGCACGCGATCTGATCGATGCGGAAGACATTGTCCAGCAAGCGCTCATCCATGTTTTTCGCTTGATCGACCGGTTCGAGCCCCGCGGCGAACGCGCCTTTGAACGCTGGCTGCGCGTCATCGCGCTGAGCGAGCTTCGCACTGTGCTGCGCATGAGAAATTGTGCCAAGCGCGGTGGAGGCTGGGCGCGCGTTCACACTGCGGATGTCGAAGAATCCGCCACTTGTCTCTTGCACCTGATCCAGACGAGTGACCTGACGCCCAGCGGTGCCGTCGGGATTCAGGAAAGCGTCTTATCGCTGCAAGCCGCGCTCGCAAGGCTGAGTGCCGACCAACGTGCGGTCATTGAACTTGTTTATCTCGAAGGGACTTCCACTGCCGAAGTCGCGCGAATACTGGGGCGGACAGAACGCGCAATTTATAATTTGTGTGATCGTGCCAAAGCGCGAATCGCGGCGATGATGGGCTCCCGCTCCCGGCATTTGTAATCCGCCTTCCGGCGCGCTGGGTGCATGCCATGCGTGAATCCCACCGATTCAGAGGACTCGTCCGAGTTTTTGCGTGTGGAGTTGATCGTTGAACGAAATCGCGCGTGCGCAAATTGCTGCACAACGAGCGGATCGCATTCAGGTGATTCTGCGCGAAACGATCCGCTTGCGTTTGGCGGGCGTGTCGATCCCCGATGCCAACGTGGTTGCCCAGCATCTCGAATTGCAGCCGGAGTTAGGCGCGCAGCTTGCCGAATTGCATAAGGTGGAACTGGCGCGGGCCGGCTTGCACGAAATGCCGAAGAGCAGTCCCTCGCTTGCGAGCGGAGTATCCACGCGCCGGGTGCTGGACGTTCCCGGTTATGAAATTCGCAGTGAGTTGCACCGTGGCGGGCAAGGTATTGTGTACCGTGCGGTGCAAAAATCGACCGGAAGGCTCGTCGCACTCAAAGTGACGCGTGACGGTCCCTTTACTTCGACGACGGAGCGCGCCCGCATCGAGCGCGAGGTGCGTGTGCTCAGTCAGCTCGAACATCCGAACATTGTGACGGTGTTCGACAGCGGTGAGGTAAACGGGCTGCATTACTACGCGATGAATCTCATCGATGGCGTCCCGATCACCGAGTTTGTCGCAGCGAGCGCGCTGCAATCCAATGACATCGTCACATTGTTTCTGCCCGTTTGTGATGCAATCGCGGCGGCCCACATTCGCGGCGTCATCCATCGCGATATCAAGCCGAGCAATGTTCTTGTCGACGTCGGCGGCCGTCCGTTTGTGCTGGACTTCGGATTGGCGAAGGTCACCGCCGAGACCGGCATGTCGGAATTGACCCAGACCGGTCAGTTCGTCGGCTCGCTGCCCTGGGCGGCGCCCGAGCAGGCTGCCGGCCGCGCGATCGATGTGGACACGCGCACCGATGTTTACGCCCTCGGCGTGCTGCTGTACCGACTGCTGACGGGCGCACATCCCTATTCCACGAGTGGAACACTTCACAACACCGTCGACAGCATCCTGCACACACCTCCTCCGCGGATGGATTCTCGAAGCACCGGCGTGCGCGCCGAGTTAGAAATCATCGTGCGCAAAGCGCTCGAAAAGGAGCCGGCGTGTCGGTATCAGTCTGCCGCCGAACTGGGTGCCGATTTGCGCCGATTTCTTGCCGGCGCGCCGATTTTTGCGCATCCGCCCAGCACTTGGTATCGCACGCGCAAGTTCGTGACTGCTCATCGCCGGCTTGTTGCCTTCTCGGCGTTGTTCTTCATCCTGCTCATAACAGCCACTGCGGTAAGCACGCGATTCGCGATTCTGGCTGATCGTCAGCGCGCCCGCGCGGAGTCCGCATTGGCTGAAACCGCCGCGGCGCAGCGCGCCGCTGAAATGCAGGAAGCTGCCGCCCGGGCCGAGGCAGAGAAGTTGCGCGATTTTCAGGGTTTGGTTCGTGAGATTTTCGAAGTCGGCGGCTCGCAGTTTGTTCGCTCACTCGGTTCCGAAGTTCCCTTTCGCGTTGTGCTCGACGCCATCGGAGAAAGACTCGACAACGAAAAAGGGTCCCATGCGCCGGAAGTTGAAGCCGCGGTTCGAATGATGCTCGGCATGAGCTTCCTGGAGATAGGGCTCGCCCCACGCGCGGAGCCCTATTTTCACCGCGCGCTGATGCTGCGACGCGCGGCGTATGGTGATGTCCACGAAGACGTGATTTCGAGTGCTTACTTTCTCGCGAGGACGCTTCGCACGCTCGGACGACTACGTGAAGCCGTCGACGCGATGGAGCTGGTTGTCGCATCACGTCGTCAGTTGTTGGGGTCGGATAGCCCCTACGTCGCACAAGCCGTGGGCAGTCTCGGAATTTCGCTGCGATATCTCGGCCGATTAGACGAAGCGGAAGTAGCCGCCCGCGAAGCGTTGCGCATCTATGAAAAAAACTTCAAAGATGACGATAATGTTGCGACGTCGCTTCAAAATCTCGCACTCGTTCTCCTCGCGCAGGGGCGCCCTGCCGAAGCGGCATTTTATGCCGAGTCCGCGTTGCCGATGGCGGCGAAAATCTTCGGGGAAGAGCATCCCGCGATGATTTTTTTGCACCAGAACCTCGCAACATCGTTAACGGACGCCGGCCGGGTCGAAGAGGGTCTGGAGCATCAGCAGCGTGCCCTCTCGCTCTCACGAAGATTTTCGGGAGACGAATCGTTGGGCACGGCGCGTCAGCTCGGCTACATGGCGAATTTGCTGAGAGTATCGCGTCCGGAAGATGCTGAAAGCGAATCGGCTTTACTCGAAGCGATTGAGATGATGGATCGACTGGGCCGGCCCGATCCCATTTACTATGCCGATTTCTGCGGTGCGCAAGCGGACAACCGCGAGGCGGCCGGTGAGTTGGAGGCAGCGGAGCAGTGGGCACGCTGTGCGCTGGAGATTCATCAGGCGCATCTCGCGTTCGACGACCATCGCGTTGGCGTCAGCGCCTATCGCCTCGCACGCATCCTCTGTGCCCAAAATCGTTCGCAAGAGGCAGAGACGCTGCTTCTCCTGGCGCACGGCATCCTGCGCGACACCGAGGTCGTCGATCAGCTCGGCGCATATTTAGGTGTGTTGCTGCTTCGCGCGGAATTGTATTTGCAGCGCAGCGATCCGAGCGACATGGAATTTCAGGCGGCAGTTGATTTATACGAGGAAGCATTTGCTCCCTGTGCGCGGCTGGCGCCGGAAAATTGTTCAGCCCGCGAAAGGCTGGGGGCGCGGTTGCGTGCCCAATCAGAAACAATTCCCGTGTCTGATTCAAATTGACCTGTCGAGAACGCGAGAGGTCGTTTGGCAAGGTCGATGAATTACGGCACGCCTTCGGGTGCCCGCGTTGCAGAGCGCAGCGGCGCTACATGCGACCCAGCTTTGCCATCACAAGCAGTTTTGGCTCTGTCATATCGTGCATCGCGAAGCGAACCCCTTCGCGACCAAATCCGCTGTTCTTGATTCCTCCGTAAGGCATGCTGTCGACACGGAATGACGGCACGTCATTGACGACCACGCCGCCGTATTCCAGTTCGTTGTATCCATACCAGGCATGATCGATATTTTTGGTGAAGATGCCCGCCTGCAGGCCGAACTCGCTCCGGTTACATGTGGCGATTGCTTCTTTGAAGTCACTGAATTTTTCCAACACGGCGACCGGCCCGAATACCTCCTGACACGAGACCTTTGCATCAGCAGGCGCGTCTTCGAGATACGATGCGTCATACACGGGACCGTTTCGTCGACCTCCGCACAGTATCTTTGCGCCGCGCGCGACCGCATCATCGACCCAGGAGGCGATGCGCTTCGCGTCCTTTTCCGTGATCAGAGGGCCGATGAAGGTTTTTTCGTCCGCGGGATCGCCGGCCCGCAAATCCTTTGCGCGCGCGACGAGTTTCTCCTTCATGGCGTCATAAATCTCTTCGTGCAGGATCACGCGCTGCACACTGATACAACTTTGTCCGGATTGATAAAATGCACCGATCGTGATCCGTTCCGCCGCGTAGTCGAGGTCCGCGTCGCGGTCGACAATACATGGTGCGTTGCCCCCAAGTTCGAGCGTCACTTTCTTCTTTCCGGCTTTGCTCTTTATGCCCCAGCCGACGTCAGCGGAACCGGTGAAACTCAATTTCCTGATCCGCCCGTCGGTGATCAGCGGTTCCGCCTCTTCACTGCTGCAGGGAAAAATGCTGAACGCCTTCTTCGGCCAGTCGGTTTCCGCCAGAATTTCACCGAGGATCACCGCGCTGACCGGTGTCGCGGAAGCCGGCTTGAGTACAAACGGGCAGCCGACAGCAATCGCCGGCGCGACTTTATGGGCCACGAGGTTCATTGGAAAATTAAAAGGCGTGATGAAGCTGCACACACCGATCGGGAAGCGTCGAATGATCGATTCGTAGCCTTCCGCGCGGGCACTGATGTCGAGAGGGTCGTATTCGC
>JBFWWY010000213.1:0-6240 GCA_050245935.1 Phycisphaerae bacterium
TCGGGGGGGCGATTGATGGTCTGCGGCAGGGGGCGGCTCGCTTCGGCCTTTCGATGTTCCCGATGTTCGGACTCATGATTTTCAGCGGAAACAAACAAGAGTCGACCCGCGGACAACTCCTCTACGAGCGACGTGGGCATCAGGATCCGCTGCAACGCAACAAGGCTCGCGAAGCGAACGTAGCCGTGTACTGATTCGGCGCAATGGTCGAGCAAGTAACGCAGTTCGAAGCCGCTTACGCAATTCGCAAGGAAGAATGTGTGGGGGCTGGATCGATAGGACCCGTAAAGACCTCGCGCGCGGGCCTGCGGCGCCGCTGCGGGTGTGTCCGGTTCGGTGCAGTACGGGATTTCAGCATCGAGCGTGCCATCGATTCGTCGCACGAGCCGAATGGACTGGCCGACGGACGATTTCAACAATGCGCTGGCGAGGGCGGGCTGATGCTTGCGCAGCGCTTCCAGATTTCCGCGAAGCACGGATTCGTCCGGCGGAGCCGACGTGCACCGGTCGAGAGGCGCCAAATCCAGGGTTCGCCCTTCGCTCATCGGTTCGAATAAAAAAACGCCATCACAACGAGAAAAACACTCCCCGCGCCATAGAGGACGCTCCAGAAGAGCAGCGGCGTGCGTGATTTCGGCGGATCGGTTCCGTAGGGAAGGGTGGAATTCGGATCGATTTTCGGGGGTTCAAGCACCATGCGTGACATTCTCACTTTTTCGGATTCTGGGGCTCCGCGGGCGCGACGGGAAGCGGCGCGACGACGGGGGTGGCTTCAATCACCGGATCATCCGGCATTTGCGGGTCATGCTCCACCGGATCGCGTGCGAGTTTTCTGATCTCCGGAAGCACGAACTCCACCGCGAACGTTTTGACGGTACTCGCGAGCGGGATGGACAGCAACATACCGAGTACACCCGCGACCTGCGCCCCGATCATCAACGCGACAATCGTCGTGATCGGGTGCAATCCCGCGGCCTTTCCTTCGATTTGCGGCGAAAGCAGGAAAGACTCCAGCGCCTGCGTCGCGAGGTAGACGCCGAAGGTGAGCATCACCGGCGTCACCCAGGGCTGACCCGCATCGACAGCGGCAACATAGCGAAAGAAAACGGCTGGAGGAACCGCCAGAAAAGACATGAACGGCACCAGACTGAGGATGCCTGAAATCATTCCCAGCAAAAGCCCGTTGCGCACACCCACGAAATGCCAGCCGAGCGCATTGACGAGACCGATGATGGTGCAAACGATCAGACGTCCGCGGAAAAACTGCGAGATTGCGCGATCGATGGTGCGGACGAAATAAATGACGGTGTCGCGATAACGGGCGGGCAGGTGATCGCGGAAATTGTTGACAATGTCGTCGAACCGCCAGAGAAAAAAGAAGGAATACATCGGAATGAGGATCAGGACCGAAACCAAATTGGTGACATTCGTAATCAGGGCCTGGAGAAACAAAACGGCGGAATTGAGCACGGCGATTCCGTGTTCGCGCAGCATCGGCGTGACGCGATCCAGCCAGCGGCTTGATGTGGACACCGTCCCCGGAACGCCGGTGGGTTGCGATGTCGCGACATCGGTGCCGGTAATGTGATTGAGTTCCAGATCGAGATAAGGGATTGTGCCCAGGCCCTTGTTCATCGTTTCCATCAACTGGTCGAAACTTTCATTCGCGGTGCGTGGCACCCCGGACAAGGCTGCGGAATCGCCAACGTCCCACTGCACAAACGGAACCTTGCGAATCCACGACGTGATGGTTTCTAGATATCGGTCAAAATTCGCTTGAAAATCGACAATCTGTCCGAATGTCTTCAAGGCGACGATCACCCCGACTGTCGCCAGCACGATTGCCAGGATTGCGTAGATGACGATGACCACCAGCAGGCGGCGAGCGTTATGCCGTTCCAGCCAACTCACAACCGGATTCAGAATGTACGCGATGACCAGCGCGACGAGCAGGGGGGTCAGAACGGGCCGCAACACATACGCCGCCCAGAGCAACAGCACGATCGCCGCAAAAACCGCGATCGACCGCACCCAATGTCTGGCCGTCGGGGAGAGCGGCGGCAGATAATGATCCATCTGAGCCATCGAGCGGTTAGCCCTCCGCCTTCTCGTCGGCGGCATCCAGCGCGATGCGATAGCTGCCGAACCGTTCGCGGAAATCGTACACGTCGTCGAAGTCTTCGATTCGATCCGAGTCTTGCGTCCCGAGCAATTCGAGTTTGACGAGTAAGAATACCATTTCGCCGAAGTCGCGCGTCCGGCGGATGTTCCAGCTATGAAGAACCGCGAGCGCCATGCCGCCCCACAGTTGCTTGGCTACCTGCTCAAGTGCCAAACACAGCGCCTGGCCGGACACATGTTGCGGCGCGTCCTGCATGAATGACAATTGTCCATGCGCCAACTGCGTTGCGTGCTGCAAGCCTTTGTTCAGGAATTCAAATGCGGGAAGCGGATAGCGGCCGTCTTCGAGTACGGCGCGTTCAAGTCTGGCCATCCGCTCTGCTGATTCAGAGTCCATCACAACGATTAGTTTATCATCGTTTTGCGCACGCATGAGACGAATCGTCTAAGAGTTATCCGCCGGCGGTGTCGCGCCACCTCGACGGTCGGAATCGCCGCGCCGTCGACGGCGCCGACGCGTGGGCCGCTGGGCATCATTCGTGCGTTCCCCCGCGCCGGCATCGCCCCGATCCGGGGTCTCCGGATTTGTGTTCTCCATGTCTGGCCGACGTCCTCCGCCGCGGCGTGAAGAAGGGCGACGGTCCTGCGGCGGCCGCGACGGCGACGCTGTAGAGTCAGACTGCGGAGAATCTGATAATTTGGTTTCTCTCGAGGACGGAGGGCGGGAACGTTCGGATCGGCGCGGCGGCGCATCCGGTTTTGACGTGGCGGGTGGGGCTGCAAGTTCCAGCCCGTCGCACGGTTCAATCAATTCTTCGACGGGAATGGTGATCCGCCGCTGATCCGCGGTCTCGACCAACACAAGCTGCGTCAGGATTTGCCGGTCGATGACGCGCGCGTTGCCGAATTCGGTCCCGACGCGCGCGTTGATTTTCGGCAGTTTCTTGAGCAACGCGTCGTACCCTTCCTGCTCGTAGCGCAGACAGCAGCGCAGTCGCCCGCAGCGGCCCGACACTTTCGAAGGGTCGAGCGTCGCCTTCTGTACCTTTGCCATCTTCATACCAACGGGACGCAACTTTTTCAGAAAGTTCTTGCAGCAGCACTCGCGGCCGCAGATCTCGTAGTCCGCGACCAGCCGCGCTTCGTCGCGGGCGCCCACCTGGCGCATTTCGATTCGTGTGTGGTAGTGCGTCGCGAGATTGCGCACCAGTTCGCGGAAATCGATCCGTTGCTCTGCGCGGTAGTAGAAAACGATCCGTTCGCCGCCGAGGAGATGTTCGGCAGTAACGATCTTCATGTCGAGACCCATCTGCATCGCGATCAGCGCGCAATGGTCAATGTCGTCTTTCAGACGCGAATTCAGATGCTCGTGTTCGTTGATGTCGTCCGGGGTCGCTTCACGAATGATCTTGCCGCATTTAAGGTTGTAGAACTCCGGCCCGCTGTTCTTCACATATGTCTTGATCTGCTCGCGCGTGACCTGCTTGCTGCAACCATTGCAGAACAGGCTGACCTGTTCCCCCAACTCGATGCCGCGCTCCGTCTGGATCACGACTTTCGCGCCGCATTTGAACACCGTGCCGGGACGATACGTAAACTCCCCGATGTTATTCATCACGCCGAAGCGGACGGCGGTCGTGGGGTAGACCTTTTCCAGACCAGCCCCGCAGTGTCCGCCGGCGTCGCTGCCGCAACTGCCGCAGCCGCTCTTCTTTTCCTGCCCGGTGTCGCCTTTGCCGTGCTGTGGCAATGAAACCATCGTCGCTATCCTTTTCGCGGAATCACCGTCAGCGATTCGAACGCGTGAGAATCGTAAACCTGTGAAACGCCAGAATATAACAAATTTGGCAGGGAACCGCGATGGGGCCGGAAGTTCAGTCGATCGGGCCGGGTGAAAGGCGAACCCGACGGAAAATCTGCTGATTGCCGTTCACTTCGCTGAAGCCCACGACAACGTCATGATCGAAAAAGAATTCCGCGTTCGGAATGATGAATTCAAGTTTGCGGGTTTCGAGCGGCTGAACGTCGAGAAATGCCCCATCCTGCCGCCGCATCCCCGGTGGCTGACAGAAACAGGAGTAACTCACTGCGGTGGGCCCCGCGTTTCTCAAATGGATCTGGAGCACCAGGTTGCCGTCGCGTTGGAGCGGAATGACATTGATATCGATATTTTCAAGCGCGATCTCAATGGGGAATTCAAACATCAGTTCGCGTTGGACCGGACTGAACAGGGACAGCTTGATCGTGATGCGAAGTTGATCATTCATTTCGTTCGGCGGAATCAGCATGCCGAACGGGCGCTCGACCGTTTCGCCTGCTCCTTGCGTGATGGGGATCTGCTGCGGGCGGATCAGCCAGTCCGTTGGCCCGACGATTTCCATCGTGCCGCTGATCGGATCGTCGTAGGGATTCTGCAGCGATACGAAGAGAGTCGGTGTTCGATCCTGCGGTGCGATGCGCCGAGGTTTCAAGGCAAGATTCTTCTGCATTTGCAGCAGGGGGCCGTCTACATTTTCCACAAGCACCGGTACGAAGCTCACCGGAATTTCGGCGACACCGCGCGTGACCGGAATGGAATGAACATTCGACCAGAGATCGCGCAGTCGCGGCGCGTCGCCGAGATACAGACCATTGACCGGAGTGGTCGTTCCAGCGTTCCACGACCAGATTGCGAGCGTGCTGCCGCTTTCGCCGCGAAACAGAATCCCGGTCGTCTGATTGGGCAGCGTCAGAACCGCGGTCGCGTGCTTGCCTCGCAGCGCATGAAAAAGTGTCCGCATCACCGGATACTCCGGCGTCGGGGCCCAATGTCCGCTTCCCGATTCCAACACCGGTGCGAGGGGTGCCGGAAATACCGCGTTGCGCACACCCATCGTGCGCGCGAGAATGATGCGCTGCGCGAGGTCCGCGAGATAATCCTCAGCGCCGCGATCCGCAACCTCTTCTAATCCGAAACTCGCCCAGTGGCGTCGCTGGGGAAGCGCTTCGGAGTTCGCATACGGTTCGTTGCCGGTTACATCCGACACGAGACATGCGAGTTGCCAAGGCAACCCTGATGCCGGCACGCGAGGCGGAATCCAGAGCGAGTTCAGATCCGTACCGGACGGAAGTATGGCCAGCGTCGCTTCGCCGTTCGGGGCTGGGTTTTCTGAAAAGATGCTTTCGAGTAGCGGACCTGCGTCGGGTGCGTCAAAGATGGAAAGCGGGTGTATCAGGCGGGGCAGCGAAATCACCTTGGTCAGTTCGCCGCGAAATCGGGCGATGTCATCAGCGGTCCAGTGTGTCAGATCGCGACCCGCATTACGCTCGTGATCGAGTTGCCACGTCGCGAAAACACCGCCCAGATGCGCCAAAACAGGGCCGAAATAGTCTTCCGGATTTCGCACCTGTCGCAGAAACTGCTTCATGCTTCCCATGCCGCTGTCTGGTGGTGGGAGCGCCACCGCACAGCAATCGATGCCGCGAGATGCCAGTTGATTCGCGAGGTGCGCCACACCGTCAATCCACTCCAACCCCAACGGGTCGATCTTTGCGTCAAGAAAGGGGATGCTGATTTTGGCGGTGGTCGCGCCCAGGGCGTGGAGTGCTTCGGCAAGACCTTCGTTGTTTGTGACGCTGACTTGCCCGAGGTCGACGCCGAAATCGAATCCGTCATCCGCTTTCGGACTCGCATTCAGCAGCGTAAATCGCGTCGATCGTCGAAGCAGAAATGCGCCGTCATTGAAGACTTCCGTGTCGCTCGTGTACGCACCTTGTGCCAGAACCGGGACAGGATATCGGGTGTCAAGAATGCTGTGCTGGGCAACGGTGCCCGTGAATTGCGCGACCGCTTCGCCGGAAGCATTCCGTAATACGGTTTTGGCCGTCAGTGTCGAATCCGTCGGATTTTGGACCTTCAGCACCAGCGTTCCGCGTTCCGGCAGTATTGCGATGCCCGACGCCTCGGAGAACATCAATTGCGCGCGAGGCAATCGTGTAATGACGACATCATCGAACCAGGCCGTTCCGCGCACATCTTCGTGAACGATCGGATCCAACGCGGCATCCGGCTCCGGCTTCCAGGTGTAATCCTGAAGCAGCCACAACTGAACGCGCAGATACCGCGCGGCAGGTTCGCTG
>JBFWWY010000214.1:0-6218 GCA_050245935.1 Phycisphaerae bacterium
CCACTGGGCGGCTCTTTTTTTTTGCTGCTTTCCTCTTCTGCGAATGATTTCGTCGGCAGCAGGGTCTCGCGTAGAATCTGTGCATGACGTCGTCTGTCCCATTGGTCACGATCCGCGATCCGCAGAAGCGCGACCCTTCCCGGTCACATCTTCTCGGGATGTTGCCGGAGGAGGTGGCGGAGTTCTGCCGTTCTCTCGATGAACCGGCCTATCGCGGCGATCAGCTTCTCCAATGGGTGTACGCGCGGAATGTGTCGAATTTTTCCGAGATGTTGAATCTCTCGAAAGCCTTTCGCGCGCAGCTCGCAGCGAACGCCGCCGTTTTTTCCGGCGTCGTTGCGCAAACCACCCGTGCCGCGGATGGCACTCACAAACTGTTGGTCTCCTTTGACGGTGCGACAGTGGAGTCGGTCTGGATTCCGGAAGCAGATCGGGACACCGCCTGCATTTCATCGCAAGTCGGGTGTCCCGTCGGGTGCAAATTTTGTGCCAGCGGTCTGGACGGCGTGGAGCGCAACCTCACCGCCGGCGAAATCGTCGAACAAGTCATGCGGGTTCGCGACGTGGTTCGGCGCGCGAAAGCCGATCCGCAAAGCCGCGTCACAAACATTGTTTTCATGGGGATGGGGGAGCCGCTCGCGAATTATGAACAAGTAATTCGAGCATTGCGGATCATCAATCACGAAAAAGCCTTGGCGATCGGTGCCCGCCGGATCACGATCAGCACCGTGGGCCTGCCGGCGCAGATTCGCAAGCTGGCAGCGGAGAACTTGCAGGTCAATCTCGCACTGTCTCTGCACGCACCCGAAGACCAGTTGCGGCGGGAGCTGATTCCCTGGGGCAAGGTTCCGATCGTTGACCTCATCGCCGCGTGTCGCGATTACTTCGACAAAACCGGTCGTGAGATCACGCTGGAGTACATTCTTCTGCGGGGAATCAACATGGACGCAGCCGCGGCTCGCGCCCTTGCGAAAATCGCCAAATCTCTCCGCTGCAATCTGAATCTGCTTCGTTACAACCCGGTGCCCGGGCTCCCGTTTGAGCGGCCCTCCGCAGAGGAGTCGTTCGCATTTCAGGAGCGTTTGCGGAGCGCCGGTGTGAATGCGCACATGCGCCGCTCGCGCGGCTCCGATATTGATGCAGCCTGTGGCCAGTTGCGCCGCGCGGCTCAATCTCCGGCGGCGGTTGCTGACCACCCGGAACAGGAACGTGACAAGAATGGGTGACGTCGTCGTCCGCGACGATCGTGACCCGCGTCCTCGTGTGCTGCTCGCCGCACCGCTCGACGAAGTTGCGGAACAGCGATTGGCCGCGGCGGCCGTTGTGGTTCGCGCGCCGGGTAACAAAGAAGATGCCCTGCGCAGTTTGATCGGCGACTGCGACGCAATTGTAGCGCGAACCAACACCCCGATAACCCGTCGAGTCCTAGAAGCGGGACAGCCGCGATTGCGAATCGTGGGCGTCGCCGGTGTCGGGCTGGATCTTGTCGACGTGGATGCGGCGCGCGAGTTCGGCGTACGGGTGGTCAATCGGGCAACGGCCGCGCCCGACGCGGTCGCGGAATTCACAGTCGCGCTGATTCTCACTCAGGTGCGTCCTTACGAAAAACTGCAGCGCGGGTATCGCGCAGGGGAGTTCGACGCACTGCGCCGCGGGGCGGACGGACGTGAGTTGGGAGAGTTGACTGTCGGCATTATCGGGATGGGAAACATCGGCGTGCGCGTGGGAAGGATTTGCGCCGCCGGATTTGGTGCTACCGTCCTATACCATGACATTCGCGAGATTCCGGAATTACCCTTCGCCGCGCGTGCCGTCGCACACGCAGAAATCTGGTCCGCGTGTGACGTTGTGACCTTGCATGTGCCGCTTACGCCGGCAACGCGCGGTATGGTCAACCGAAGCGTGCTTTCCGCAGCAGTGCGGCGTCCTATTCTGATCAATACGGCGCGCGGTGGCGTGGTACACACGGATGATCTGACAGAAGCCTTGAAGAAAGGCTGGATCTTCGCCGCGGCGCTGGATGTGACCGAGCCTGAGCCGCTTCCCGCGGATCACCCGCTGCGTTTTCTTCCAAACTGCGCGATTACGCCGCACGTCGCGTCGCGCTCCGTCAGCGGTATGCGGCGAATGTTTGACGTGGTGGACGATGTGATCGAAGGATTGGCGAATCGCACCAACAGCGGCAATCCCGCGCTGGATGATCGGTGACCTAAATGAGGAAAAAAAAATCGGGTCACGAACGTGCCTGGCAGCCGCGTTTCGTGACCCGTGCGCTGGGATGGGCCAGATAGGCCTACTTATTCAACCGGGAACGGTCAGATTCGTGTCGAAACTTTTTCAAAAAACTTTATTCCCGCAATTGCAGCCCGGGCAATATTGGACGTAACTACTGTCTGTGCCAGTCGTTAGAGCCGGCCATCATGGCGAGACGATGGTAGCGCTGCACCGTATTTGCAAGGCGCTGCAACGCGAGCCGCCCCTCTACCGTCAGCTCCAAACCGATGAATTGAACCGCCACGCCGGGCTGACCGAACTTGTCTTCACGAACTCCGCGGAATCTGGCGTCCACGCGCAGTGGCGGACGATTGTCCCCCAGTTCCAACTCGACACCCACCGTACTGTTCTCTATCCACGTCGGGGCATCCGACTGGTTGAGGCGGATAAATGTGCCGCCGCAAGACAAATCCAGGAGTTGTCCGGAGTATTCGGCGTCCCGAATCGGGCTGGGTGCGCAGTTCGTCGCGATCGTATGCGGCCAGATATTTGCAGTCAGCACCTGAGATTCCGGCACAGGCGTGCGATAGTACGATCGGCGCTGCAATTCCGTGACGGATTCGGGCCAGCGATAACGGATCGCGGGAACGCTGGTGTCTTTGTCGAGTACGAAGTGGCCGCGCGCCTGCACCATCGTGGAAAACAAGACCTTTCGGCTGCGATGTCGGAAGCTAACACCGGCAAAACGACCCGGCACCAACTCCGGCAGCGGAGAGTCGGTCTGCGATTGATGATCCAGCACAAAGAATTCGCCCCGCGGATCGCGTTCAAGGAATCTGACCTTAAAGCTTTCCCACACGCCGTTGTCATGGATGGATACGACGGCCAGCGCCCGGTCTTGCACCGCGAGATCGAACATTTCACGGGAATCGCGCGCGGCCAGGGTACGTCTCGTCTTCATTACACACCGTCCGTTTCAACAAAACCGAGCGAAGGATCATTCAAATGGGCGCGCAACCGGGTGAGTGTCGCAAGTTCATCCTCAGTCGCGTTCACTTCAAAAAATTCGAGTCCAACCAGCATATTCGTGCGATCCGAATCGAGTGTCTTGGTGCAGATCACGGCCGGCAGCTCAAACGATTCACCGATCTCCGGCAAATCGATGTTGATGCGGACTTCGTCACCGACGAAGAGGACGTCGTCGAGATCGCCACGATGCCCGCGTACCGACAGGCCGGTAACGGAGATGTTCGTCAGTGTGGTTTGAAAAGCCGCTTCCGCCTTGGGAGGGAAAAGCTGGATCGTCAGACCCTCGTTCGGTGCTTTGCGCACAAAGCGTCGGCGGTTCATCACCTGAATCGCCTGGGGCGTTGCAATGACCAGTTCGCTGCGGCCGTAGTCCGTGATATCGATGACACAACTGGAGAACTGGTAGAGTTCGCCGGAGAGCATCATCTGGACGTCGCAGAACGCGCCGACATATTCCTGGCCGATGACTGCCTGCCCCGAGTCGAGCTGAATTCGCAACAGCGTCTTCTCGCGTTCGCGAATAAAGCCCGTGAACGGGCGCCCGCTTTCCAGCGGTCGCATATCGAGCTCAATTCTCGCTCCCGAGCGGATCGCCTGTTCCATTACGCGCGCCGCTTGCGGTTCCGTTAAATCCAGCGTGGCGGTCATGCCTGCCCCTTCCATTCTTTCACGAGTTCACCTTTTTCAAAAGTTGTCGCTGTCGCGATGCGATAAAGCGCTCCAATTCGCGCGACATCGCAACATCGGCAGCATCCCCTTCGCTGGGACAGAACCGCCAGCCGAGAAAGTATCTTTCGCCGTCGTCACCCAAGGCACGGGTGTGGACGAGCTCTGCCTGCATCACGAACGCATTTTCAACTGCGGGCAAGTGAAAGGTGCAGCGAAACAAGGCACGGATTTCCGGCAGTTCGCTGCGTTTGCATTCGGCCAGCCCGCCGATTCCCAGCAGTGAAAAGTTGATCGCACGAAAGTGCGTGAGGGCAGTTCGCTGCTTCGGATCGATCGGTTCCACGGAAACGCGGATCGGTTCGAGATCGACCACCGAAACACGAAACGCGCTGCGTTGTTGCTTCTTGACGATTTTCTCAGGGAGTTCGACACGCAATGCGGTGGCCTGTCCGCCATGCCGAAAGACGTGGACCATGCGTCCGCTGGTCTTGGTGACAAACGCACATCGCATCCCGCGATACTCGAAGTAGCACTCGATGAGAATGCCTTTCTCGGCAAAGCTCAATCCGTGATCAGTTGGCCAGTAAAAGAGCAGGTACGATTCGCCGAGATGCAGGAAACGTGTGTGCGCACTGATGACTTTCGGTGTGGCGGCGAGAATGCGAAGACGGACACGCTCGGCATGGGCGCAAAGCGAAGCCAGAGGCTTCATCACCGGGCTTTCTGTCTTACGCGAGTTCCAAACCACAGAGCTCGTCCTCTTTGCGACTGAACGGATTCGGGTACTTCTTCGACGTAATGATTCGTGTCGATCACTGATCGCACGGCATGGAGGAAGCATGCAAAATCACGGCGGTTGAGCAACCGAGGCGTTATGGGAAATCGGTGCGCCGCCCGACGAATCAGATCGTCTCTGGAAATGAGAACGTCCGCGAAGATATCTGGGGCTTGCAGTCAGATGCGGTCCTGACACGGGACGGCTTGGATCGGCGCGCGGCGCGAGCGCACGCATCACAGGCAATATCGGCCCTGCATTTTCTCCGCTCTGGACGGATAAAATAGCAAGGGGCAAGTGGGGCGGACGCGGTCGGCGTCTCATAAACGTCACACGCTTTCCGGTAGCAGATATCAAGCGGGATGTCCTGCCGCGCGGAATCCAACCGTGACTTACACACGTTGCCGGGTTACACTCCGCGGCGGTTCACGGCACGGGCCGATGAGTGAACAAGTGTTTGTGGCAGGAGTAGGCAACGCATGTCGATTTTCGCACGGTCGTCCACCGTACTGGGGCTCCTCGTCATCACCCTCATACTGACCGGTTGTGTCGAAAGACGTCTGAAAATCACGACAAATCCGCCCGGCGCGCTGGTAACCATCAACGACGAGGAAGTGGGCGCAACGCCTGCAAAATTCTCATTTCTCTGGTACGGCGACTACGACATCATTGTCCGGAAACCCGGCTACGAAACGCTGAAAACGCATTACCGCATCACTGCGCCCTGGTATCAGTGGCCGTTTTTTGACCTGATCGCCGAGACGCTGGTGCCGTGGACGATTGTTGACGAACACACGGTGCCGGAACTGCAACTCGTTCAGGAGCAACCGCCGACGGTGCAGGAAATCGTCGACCGCGCAACGCAACTGCGCGAGCAGGCGATTTTTGGCAGCTAGTTCATTGCGCACGGGAATCTCCCCGCCGTGTACGGTCTTTCGGCCGACGTGGCGCTTGCTGGTGCTGGTGTTATGGTGTGTGTGGGAAGCGCTTCAGCGCGGTCTCGCGGCCAAAGTCTTTTACCAGCTTGCGACCGCAAATCACTCGAAAACGCTACTCCAGGTCTTGTATACAAACCTTCCTACCATGCTCTTGTTTTGCGGATGTGCAGTGGGATTGATCGGGCAGTTCAACTGGAGCCGACCGCTCGTAATCGTGCTTGCAACCTGGAGCATCGTCACGCAGCTTCTACCCGACGAGTGGTTCGCAAGGCCATACGGCGGCGAATCCGCTTGGCGAATTTCGGTAACCTCCGCCGTTATTCTGGTGCCGGTTGTCGTGTTCGCCTGGACATTCCGCTTTTCCGGTGAAGCAGGAGTCTGCCCTGCGAACATGCCTGAACAGGATGGCGGAACGATATGCAGGGCATCGCCGTTGCTTCGCGGGGTCTGGACAAAATCCGAGTCGAATCATGGGACCAGTGAATCTTCTGAGATTCGCGTTCGGCTCAACGATCAAACGTCGACGTGGACGAGCGCAGGTCCTGGGCGTGCCCAGTCTCGGCACGTGCGGACGCAGTGGATTCGGCCGCGTG
>JBFWWY010000215.1:0-6195 GCA_050245935.1 Phycisphaerae bacterium
GATCTCTTCCGGCGCGACGGTCATCGCGCGAAATCGCCCTACTTCCGGCTTACGCGGTCGTTTTTTTGCTCGTGGAATTGCCATCGTTCATATCCTTTTGTAGTTCGTTTTTCTGGTTATTTTCGCAAGTTCAAAGATTCGACTTCAGAACGGAATATCCTCATCATTCGGGCCGGAATGCGAAGGTTCTGACTGACCATGATCGTCATACGACGGTCCGGACGATCGTCCTTCATAATCAGAACGGCCGCTCACATTTCCGCCGCCGCCACCCCGCTGCCCGCCTTCATCGCCGCGTCCGCCGAGGAACTGAAAGTTCTCGACAAACACGCTGTGGCGGGATCGCTTGGTGCCGTCTTGCGCCGTCCAGGTTTCCAGTCGCAATCGGCCTTCGACCAACAACGGCTTTCCTTTGGAGACGTACTGATTGATGATCTCGCCGGGCTTCCCGAACGCGGAACAGTCAATGAAGCAAACGTCTTCCTTCTGATTCCCTTCCCGATCCCGATACTTGTGATTCACCGCAAGGCCGAACCCGCAGACCGCGGTGTTGTTCGGCAAATAGCGAAGTTCGGGGTCACGCGTCAGATTTCCGACGAGGATGATTCGATTGTAACTCGCCATGTTGCATCGCCTTCCGTTGGAATGCCGCACGTGTGCGGCGTCCGTGTTGCGAACCTTTCGGGGTTAGTCGTCGCGCCCGCCTTCGTCCCGCGAACCGGCCCCCGCCATCGGTCGTCGTCCTTCGCCATCGTCCGAACGCGGCCGACGCTCGCGACGCTCAAAACCGCCGCGATCGCCTCGATCACCACGATCCCCGCGGTCTCCACGATCGCCTCGGTCACCTCGGTCACCGCGATCGCCGCGATCATCATCACGGCGGCTCTCCGGTGCGAGCGGCGACAGCGCCTCCTCAACGGGGTGCGCCTTCAACTCGGCAATCCGCTCGTCCGTCACGTTCTCCGGCTTGATGATCAGCGCGCGCAATACCGCTTCGCTCAGCTTGACGTCGTTCTCAAGCTGAACGATTTTCGCGGGGTCCGCCTGGAAGTATGCCAGCACCAGCAGGCCGCGCTTGCGCTTCTGCACTTCATACTCAAGCTTGCGTTCGTCAAACTTTACAAACACTTCCAGCGTTGCGCCGATGCGGTCCATCAGGCGTTTGATTTCTTTTTCAACTTCGGCCCACTCGCGACCGGCGGTCGGGTCGAACAAAAACATGCCTTCGTATCGTCTCAAGACTGCTCTCCTTTATATGCGAGCGGTCGCGCTAGTTTTGCGACGCGCGATCGCGCGGATCCTGACCATTAAACTGATTCATTGCCGCCACGGCTCCTTCCGTCAGCCAGCACGCTGCCGCGTCGGCGGCCAGCGCTAATGACGCCGCGATTTCGTCGCGGTCTCGTGCATCAAATTTGCTGAGGACGTGATCGGTCGTCGTACCACCTTGTTGGCGACCGATGCCGATGCGCACGCGCGCGACGTCATCCGTCCCCAGGTGCCGGATGATGTCCGCCATGCCTTTTTGACCGCCTGCGGACCCGGACGTTCGCACGCGAATACGACCGACCGGCAGATCCATGTCGTCAAAAAGGACGAGTACGTCCTGATGCGTCAGCTTGTAAAAACGCACGAATGCCGCCACGCTGCGGCCGCTCAGATTCATGTACGTCATCGGCTTGAGCAGAAAGACGCGCTGCCCGTTACGCTGCGCCTCAGCAACCAATGCGTCGGTGCGCTTGTCGAACGTATCCACCGCGATCTGCCAGCGCTGCGCCAACGCGTCCACGGCCATGAAGCCCGCATTGTGACGCGTTTCGGCGTATTGCTTTCCGGGATTTCCCAAGCCGACAATCAATTTCACACCTAGGCCTCGTCGCCTTCTTCCTCAGCCTTGCCCTTCGTGATGACTTCCGGCTCAGCACCGTCCGCACCTTCCTCACCTGCGACCGGCTCTTCGGCTTCCTTCTTCTCACGCACGAAACAGATGGACTCGCTGTCCTCCTGCAGCGCCTTGACGCCTTCGGGCAGCTTCAGGTCACCGACATGAATCGTCTCATCCATGCCGAGGTCATTCAGGCTGACGCGAATGTCATCCGGAATCGACAGCGCCGGACATTCGATGTCCAGTTCCTGAAGGAGCGTGACAAGTTCGCCACCCTCGCCGACACCTTTCGGCGTGCCGATGAAGTGCAGGGCAACCTTGACCTCGACACGCTCGTTCGCGTCCACGCGAAGCAGATCCATGTGCTGCGGATTCTTGTACAGATGATCGTACTGGACGTCCTTGATGAGGTACTGCGTCGACGTCTCACCCATGACGAGTTCCACAACGTGCGCCTGATGCTCCAGCGCGAGGTCCAGATCATGTCGCGACACGGCCACATGCTCCGGCGTTTCGTTGTGGCCGTAAATCACCGCCGGCAGCATGCCCGACTCGCGCAGCCGGCGATTCGCGTTACGCGAACCCGGCTCACGCGGCTCTGCCTGAATCTTCGAAGAGTGCATATCCGTTCTCCTTCTGATGTTCCGCTTTCTGCGGCCTTATTCCTTAGATTGTTTGACAAATAGGCTGCTGACCGACTCGTTGCGATGAATGCGACGAATCGCTTCGCCCAGCAATGAACTCACGGACAGTACCTTCAGGTTCGGGAGACGTTGTCGCGTCTCGTCGGACACCGAAATCGTGTCTGTAATGAGCAACTCATCAATTCCCGACTTTTCCAGTCGCTCGACGGCCGGGCCGCACAAGACTCCATGCGTCGCGGCAACGATGATTCGCTTCGCGCCCTGAGCCCGCACAAGCTTGCACGCCTGCACAACGGTGCCGGCGGTCGCAATAATGTCGTCAATCATCAGCACGGTGCGATCCTTGACGTCACCGATGATCGCGAGGCTCGACGTTTCCGTGCCGCTCACGCGCTTTTTGTCGATAATCGCCAGATCGCCGCCGAGATGGTCGGCGTACACGCGCGCCATCTTGGCGTTGCCGATATCGGGGCTGACCAGCGTGAGATTTTCGAGATTCTGAGATTCAAAATAGGCTGAGAAAACCGGCTCGGCGGAAAGATTGTCCACCGGAATATCAAAGAAGCCCTGAATCTGTGCTGCATGAAGTTCAATCGTGAGCACGCGATCAACGCCCGCCGTCACCAGCATATTTGCGACGAGCTTCGCCGTAATGGGTACGCGGCCTTCGTCCTTGCGATCCTGCCGCGCGTAGCCGAAGTACGGAATGACCGCCGTGATACGCTGCGCCGAGGCGCGGCGCACGCAATCCACGAAGATCAGCAGCTCCATCAGATTCGTGTTCACCGGCTGCGAAGTCGATTGCACGATAAACGTGTCGCGCCCGCGCACATCCTCGTGCAGCTTCAGCGAAATCTCGCCGTCGGGAAAATTGTCCAATGCGACTTTCCCGAATGGAAATCCGATGTACTCCGCGATCTGATCCGCGAGCTTCGGATTGCTGCGCCCGGTGAAAGTGCGAATATTGATCACGCGCCGCTCCTCGCCAGCGGTACCACCGTGACGCCGTCACCGATGCGCGCGTCACCCTGCAGATGCGCAAACGGCCCGATCCGGCAATTTGCGCCAATTTGCGCCGCCCCATGCACATAGACATGGGGATACACGATTGTGTCCACGCCGATCTCCGCCCGATCATCGATCCACGTTGTCGTGGGATCGACAATGGTGACGCCGCGATCCATGAACCGCTCCAGCACACGATCGCGCATCACGCGATTCACCAGCGCCAGATCCTTCCGCGAATTGATGCTGAAAATATCCTGAGGCGGCACCGACGTAATCGCGATCACCTTGTCGCCTTGCGACAGGAACCAGCCAATGCAGTCGGTGATGTAATATTCGTTCTTGACGTTGTTCGGCTTGATCTGCTTCAGCGACGCGAGCAGCTTCTTCGCGTCCATGCAGTAGTAGCTTGGATTCACTTCCTGAATCTTCAACTGCTCCGCAGTGCAGTCGCCGTGCTCGACGATTCCGAGCAACTGCCCTTTCGCATCGCGATGAATCCGCCCGTAGCCGGTCGGATCGTCGAGAATTGCGGTCGCAAGCGTCGCGGTCGCGCCCTCGGCCTCATGCCGCTCGAGGACCTCGCGAATCGTTTCCGCGCGAATCAGCGGCCCATCGCCGCAAAGCACCACAGCCCGATCGAATTTCGCAATCTCGTCCGCACAGACCATCACGGCATGGCCCGTGCCGTGCTGCTCCTTCTGCTCGACCCAGGTGATTCCACTCTGCCCCGCAAAGGCGTCGATGACTTTCTCTTTGCCGTAGCCGACCACGACGACGCACTCGTCGATCCCCGCTTTCCGGCACGCATCAATCACGTACGCCAACATCGGGCGACCGCACACTTCATGCAGTACCTTCGGCAACTCGGTCTTTAACCGCGTCCCTTTCCCGGCGGCCAAAATCACAGCGGCAGTACGTTTCACAACTCCATCAACCTTTCACGACGTAGCGTCGGAACTCCGTGTCCGACGACGCATGTTCTCACAACGCCTGTAGTTCCTGCCCGCGGGTCAGAAAATCCACCGTTTGCGCAGAGTAAACATCGCAATTTCAAGGACTTACGACAAAAAACGTCGAAAAAGCTACCCGGCCTGGACTCGAACCAGGAATGCCAGAATCAAAATCTGGAGTGTTACCATTACACTACCGGGTAATCGAAACGAGCTGCGACTCGTCGCAATCCCGAAACCACCGCTCTTGCTGCGCGTCAGTAGACCCGCTCTGGAGGCTGAACCGGCGGTCGCGTAACAACCGGCCCACCGTGCCCGCAATCAGGCACACCCTCCGCTCACGGACAAACCCCGCCGAGGTGGCATCGGCGAGACCCGGTAAGGTACTGACACCCTCACCGAATTGTCAACAAAGCGGACGCCAGAATGTCCGCATGAAGGGTCACGACACGATCGTCGGCACCGCGCATGGGTCTGAAACTGCATCAAATCGGGTAATAGCGTTTCGTGGCACCTTCACACATCGCTATACTGACCCTTGAGTCGAATTCGATCAGCGACATTTCGGGAGAAAGTGCGCTGATTCTTACTGGAAGGAGCGGGAACAAATGAATGTACAGCGTTCTCTCGGGAAAATGAGGGCATTGCGCTGCGGTGCAATCGCAGCGGCCGTGACCGGTTCGATGGCGGTCGCGGGACCCCTCTATCAGATTACACCCATCTCATTGCCCGGCCAGGCAAACAGCAACGGACAGGGCATTTCCGCCAGCGGCAATTTCGCGGCGGGAACATCGAACAACACCGGCGTCATCTGGAATCAGGCGAATGGCACCGTCGGCTTGCCCGCGTTGCCGGGTCGCGCATTCAGCCTCGTGCAGGATGTGAACGATTCCGGCGTGGTCGTCGGCACGGGCGCCACAACCTTCTTCGGCTCCAGTCCGCTTCCGGTAATTTGGAGCAACTCGACCACGGTTGCCCAGCTTCCCCTGCCCGCCGGCGAATCGCTCGGGCGCGCGTTCTCCATCAACAACAGCGGACAAGTTGTCGGTTCCGTCAACGGTGGCTCCCTGGAGTCCGCCGCGATGTTCACCACCGGCGGAAGCAGCATCATCACCCAGACGATGCCCAACGGCGGTCGTCTGACCACGGCATATGCCAACAATGACGCGGGCCGCATCGTCGGTCAGGCGCTCAACCCCGGCAACGCCGCCGTCACCAACGGCTTTTACATTGATCCCGGCGACGGCACGGCCACCGACATCGGTGCCTTGACCTCGTTTGGCCACAATAGCGCGATCGCCTTCGCGGTCAGCAGCAACGGCCTCATCGCCGGTTCCAGTTCGCTCAACAGCGGCGCGGGCGCGCTTCCGTTTATTTGGTCAGAAGGCGGCGGAATGTCCGCGGTGCCGCTGATTGTCGGTACCACGACCGGCAGCGCCCGCGGCGTGAATGCCGACGGCTGGGTTGTCGGCAATATGTCCTCCGCGACATCGATCCCGTTTCTCTATGACGGCGCGACGACGTTCCGGCTGCAGGATTTGCTCGACGCTTCCGGCGCAGGCTGGGATTTGGTCAGCGGGACCTCCAATGGCGCTTTCGGCATCGGCGACGACGGCACAATCACCGGCCGCGCCCTGCTCAACGGCCAAGTCACCGGCTTTGTGATGACGCTCATTCCTGAGCCGACCACCCTGACCCTCGCCGGCCT
>JBFWWY010000216.1:0-6191 GCA_050245935.1 Phycisphaerae bacterium
GCCTCCATCATTATCGCGATGGTATTCGTACCTCTCTTGTTCCTCGAAGGGATCGTGGGTCGCTTTTTCCGCCCACTCGGAATTGCATTTGTAATCAGTATTTTGGCGTCGCTCGTTGTCGCGCTCACAGTGACCCCCGCGCTATGCCGCTATCTATTGCACGCGAAGCCGACGGACCGAGAATCGCACGATGGCTTACTCGTCCGGTGGCTGAAAAGGTTTTACGAGCCGACGGTCCGATTGGCACTGCGGTTCCGCACATTCGTTCTCGTTGGCGCAGCCGTCGTGACCGTACTCGTCATATGGCTCGCTTCGACCTACGGCTCGTCTTTCTTGCCGGAGTTCAACGAGGGAACATTCACCGTCGGGTTGTTCGCGCCACCGGGAACTTCACTGAAGGCCAGCGATCGAATGGCCGCTGCGGTTGAACGGCAATTGCTCGCAATCGACGGCGTGCAAAGCGTGACACGCCGTACCGGCCGTGCCGAGCGCGACGAACACGCCGAACCAGTGAGCAATTCGGAAATCGACGTGACGGTCGCGCCCGGATTCCGCAAGGAAGATGTTCGCGCACGAATCACGAAAGTGCTCGAACAAGTTCCCGCCATCACGACGAATGTCGGGCAGCCGATCGAACATCGACTGAGTCACATTCTCTCCGGCACACCCGCGGCGATAGCCATCAGCGTGTACGGCGACGATCTCGACGTGCTGCGGACCATCGCCAAAGAGATTGAAAGCGCGCTGAAGCAATTGCCCGGCGCACGCGACGTGGCGGCAAGCCGCGAAGTCATGATTCAATCTCTGCCGGTGGAGTACCGACCGTTTGAATTGGCTGCCTACGGCTTAACACCTGCTTCCGCTGCGCGACAGGTCCGCAACGCGATCTTCGGCGTCGAAGTGGCGGAAGTGAACGAAGGAATTCGACGCTTTCCATTGACGATACGCCTCGCCGAACACGAACGCGAAAGCGTGCGCGACTTAAAAAATCTCACCCTGCGGGGGATGGGTGGTGCACTCGTGCGGCTCGCGCAAGTCGCCGACATCGGCCCGGAAATGTCGTCCAATCTGATCGCACGCGAGAATGCACAACGCAAAGCTGTCGTGTCACTGAACGTCGAGGCGGGTCACAATCTCGGTCACCTCGTGTGGCAGGTCCAGCAACGCGTCGATCCGATTGTCGAACGCTACGGTTACACCGTGAAGTACGGTGGTCAATTCGAGGCCCAGCAATCCGCAAGCCGAACGATTTGGGTGTTCAGCGGCATTGTCGTTGCTATCATGCTCGTTCTGCTCAATCTGGCGATTGGGTCGTTGCACGTCTCGTTGCTTGTACTCGTGAATCTGCCGCTGGCCCTGATCGGCGGCATCCTGGCAATTTTCCTGACCGAATCGCCGAACGTATTCACCAATGCTCTGGCGCTATTCGGTGCGGGCATTTACACGGCACCAGTTATCTCAATCGCGAGTCTCGTCGGATTCATCACGTTATTCGGAATTGCAATTCGCAACGGCATCCTGCTCGTCAATCATTACAGGTATCTGCTCGACGAGGAAAGCGCGGATTTGCAGGAAGCGATCGTTCGCGGCTCGCTCGAAAGGCTCGTGCCGATATTGATGACCGCGCTGACCGCAGCGTTAGCGGTGATCCCCATCGTTCTGAAAGGCGACAAGCCGGGTAACGAGATACTAGCGCCGCTCTCGGTCGTGATTCTCGGCGGCTTGTTGTCATCCACATTCCTGAACCTGATTGTCGTGCCTGCTGGCTATGCGGCAATTCATCGTTTGCGTTTGAAAAACGAAGATTCTGTAACCGATGCGGCACGTCCGGCGACGGACTCCGCGAACACTTGAAAGGAAATGATTAATGAAACGAGTTCTACTATCCATCGTATTGACGAGTTCCGTGGCGTTGCTGTTTGCAGGGTGCACAAAAGAAACGCAGCAGCAACCGCAAACCGGTGCAAACACGACCGCCGACAAAGACTCCGGTGCGCAGTCTCACGCGCATGCCGACGGCAGCACGCACGATGACCACGCGGATACCGAAGGCACTGAAGGTGATGCCGACCATTCGCACGACGAAGCACCACTGGGAACGGTTGAAATTGGCGGCATGAAAGTCGAACTTGCGCAAGGGCACGGCAAAATTGAAGCAGGCAAGGAAGGCCATCTCGTCGTAAAGCTGCCATACAATGACAACGGCGAAACAATCGTGCGGGCCTGGATCGGCACCGAAGACCGAACATTGTCGCTCGTCGGCAAAGGCGAATACGCGCCGTCACATGATGACTACGACATTCATGCAGTCGCCCCCGATCCACTGCCCGAAAACGTGATGTGGTGGGTTGAAATTCAAAAGCCGGATGGCGAAAAGAAACTGGGTTCAATTCAACCACTGCGCTGATTCGAGACAACGAGCCGGTCAGACTAGCTGAAAAAGAATGCCGCGGATTGGTGAACCATGCACCGCGCCCAAAAACAGCGCGGTGTACACCGCGCTACGAACCGCAAAGCGCCGCAATCCGCATCAATATCTTCATGCCTTGCAATGTGAAAAACCGCGTTTAGAGTCGAATCGGCGTTCTAGGCGCACTAGTTTCGTCTTCCCAAGCCGGGGTTTTTTGCGAATGCGATCACTTCCTCCAGCGTGATCCCCAGCGTTTGAAAAAAATTCTTGTTTTCTTCAGACTGCAGCGCGTCAAGGGCCGAAGGATCGGCGTTGATCATATCTGCATAGAGCCGTAGGGCTCCTCGTCGATACTCGGCCATGGGATCCGGATCGCTGACGCGAAAGCGAATGTCCATTTCGACGATCGCTTTCGGCTCTGCGAACGGAAACAGCAACTCATAATGACTTGGGTTCTCGCCCGATGCCACCTGTCCCACGCGCTGACTCCACACCATCAACAGCGGGTCATCAGGTTCGGGATGAACATTCTCCTGGTCGACGGTGATCCGATCAAAGTTCAACTCCGTTCTCGTGTCCTCAAGGGTCACGATGACATGGACCCGCACCGGCAACACGTCTCCGCGACGCACAACCAGTCGCGGTTCGACGACCACTTCACGAATGCGTTGTGCGTCCATCTGCGCAACTTGCGCATTGGATAGTTTGCTGAACTTGTTCAGGTGAACCAGCAACTCCATCCAGCCTTTGAAATACACCGCGTCAATCGGGTCATCGCGCTGAATCTTCAGCGCGCGTTGCGCCAATTCGTCGTATTCGAAAGGAGACAGCGCTTCATTCATGATGCGCGACTTGAATTCCTCGATCGCGCCCGACAGTCCGATGTTGGCCGCACCGATCAGTGTCGCGAAGGGTGCATAGCGATAATAGTTAATCGATTGCGCGTGTGGGATCATTCCCAACGTGCCCAGCGCAAGCAACGCCGCCCCCGCCAGCCATGCGCCGCGAAATCGCACGCGCTCCCCGCGAAAGGGTGTCCGTCGCGCGCCGTCTGTCTGACATTCAGGACAGACCGTCCCGCGGGAGCCGAACAGGTCATACCCGCACTTTCGACAAATTGGGTGCGAACCCGCCCTTCGGCCCAGAACCCCGCGCACGACCAGCATCAAGCCAATCAGAAAAACAACAGGAAAGAATGCGGGATCGGACATGTGTGGGCGCCTCTGCAAGCCTCCGCAGGCTACAGGTCGAATATCGTTTCAAACCTCCGGCGGCACCGTCGCAGAATATCATGATGCCGCAACAATGTCGGCCAGAAGCTTGCATTCTTTTGTCGTAAATTCCGTGCGGTGTGGGGTGGCAGATGACTTGCTGCGGACATTACTGCTGCGAATAGAGATATACCGGCTTGTTCGCCCAGGTGATCTGGTTCGTCGCCGGCGAGGAGGGGAATACTCGCTCCAAACGATAATGCGTCTGCCACCAGGCCGCGCGCTGCATGGCGGCATTGTCCGCAGTGAAGACCAACCACTCAGGAAGATCCGTCACATCAATTTGTTCGGGTGCGACCGGTGGGAGCAGCACGATTTGTCGACGCGTGAAATCAATCGGGGGCACTGCATACGGTGCCGGCTCCTGCAACAAGCCAATCGTGTGTTCCAGCGAAATGTTTTCCTCGATCCAGCGCGCCGCCGTCGTGCGGGATTCGTGCACTGCTTTCGCATCCAGATAAATCGAACGAAGATAACTGACAGTGCCCGAAGCGATCAGAAACTGGCCGACACCCGCGGCGGCAAGCCACGCATGCGTACGCCAGAAACCGCAGAACAACTGCGTTGCGCCGAGCACCAGTGCCAGCGCGGGAACCAACAGGAATCTGCCGAATTCCGCGGGCTTGCCGTGTGCCAGAAAAATCGCTGCCGCCAGAAATGCGATCGCCGGCGCGACCACGATCGCGCCGCTTCGCGGTTTCCGGTAGCAAAGCACGACGAGACCAAAAAGTCCGATTGTCGGCGTGAGCAACCCGACGCATTCATGCAGTAGTACAACGACTCGAATCGCGCCGCTGAGCGGATGCTGCGCCGGCAACACATACATGGCCGTCGAATTTGCCACATTCCCCGTAATCAAAGCGCGATGAAACAGCAGGTTGTACAGAAAATAGAAATTCGTCAGCCCATAGATTCCCAGACCTATCAGCATCGCGCCGACCAGAGGTGTGCGCTGGAGCCGCACGCGCGCGAGCTTATCTTCGCGCGTTTGTATCACGCCGAAAAAAATCGGCAGAAAGCAACAGAACGCTGCAAGCCCCGTCAGGACAAAGGAAAACGCCAGACCGGCACACACTCCCGCAATGTAGGCATGTGTAGACCTGCCCGACCGCGCATACTCGCACGCAAACCACACAGCAGTGACAAGTAGCGCCGCGGACGGCAGATGCGGCTTGGCTTCGGTCACGGTCGTGATGAACACCGGCGTGAGCGCCAGCGAAACCACGACAACGAATCGCGCCGGAGCATTGACAAGTCGCGCAGCGAGCTTTCCGACCATCGCGAGCAGCAGGGCGCCGAAGGCGAGTGTCAGAAAGCGCGAGACGACGTAAAAGTGCGCGAAGAGCGTCGGATCTTCCAGGAATCGCGAAACATCCCCACCGATACTCGTATAACCCGTCACGGATGCCAGGGTGACAGCCGCACCAACCAAATAAATGTACGCTCCGCCGTATTGGTAAAGGCGGGGGTCGAAATCCCGCGCGCCCGGGTTCATGCGCTGCAGCGCCATAAATGTGATCATCTCATCCGGCTGACGGGAGAAAAGGCGATAGCGTCGCAGAATCGCCGCACGATCCGCGGGCGACGCGGTAAGCGACACCGCTGCATCGCCCGCGCTGACCGGATCAAGATCGGTATCAGCGCCTCCGTCCCGCGCCTTCCGCTCGGCCAGTGTTTCTTCGATTGCATACGTTTCTGCAGGCCACGGCGGACCTCCGCCGAAAAGCGTGCCGTCAGCGGATCTTCCGGGCAACCCCCAGAATTCCAGCGGTGCCATGCCGAAAAACCAGATCACGATAAACGCGTATGTGGCGCGCACCCAGACGCGTTGCGAGGATGTGCGATGGGTTCGCCGGAATGCGGCGCGCGAAGTGCTCACGTCATCAGGATATCGCAGACGCCCAGAATTCCCAGCATCAGACCGACAGCGCCGTTAAGCGTAAAAAACGCGAGATTCACACGGCTGAGATCATTCGGCCTCACGATCGCGTTCTCAATGAGAAGCAGCGCAATTGCGAGTCCGACGCCGACAAAGTAGAGCCAGCCAAGATTCGCGAGAAAACCCACAACAACGAGCAAGACCGCGGTGAAGACGTGAAACACACGTGCGAGCGCAAGCGCCGCAGGAATCCCCATCCGTGCCGGAACGCTATGGAGATTGTTTTCGCGGTCAAAGGCGACATCCTGACAAGCATAGATGAGATCGAAACCGGCGATCCAGAATGTGACGGCAGCCATCAGGCACCACGCGACCGCGCCGAGTGAGGCTGGACGAATTGCGATCCACGCGGCCACCGGAGCGAATGCAATTCCAAGCCCCAGCACCACATGTGACCAGCGCGTGAAACGCTTGGTATAGGAATAGAAAAGAAGCAGCGCAAGAACGGGTGTTGCCAAAAGCAGCGGCCACGGATTCTGATCAAGCACATAGAACCCCCCACAGCCCGCGAATTACGCGAGCGAAGCCGCGGAAAAAAACAACCAGGCTGCACCCGCCGCAAACTGTCCAG
>JBFWWY010000217.1:0-6191 GCA_050245935.1 Phycisphaerae bacterium
AGATTCGCACTTCACTTGCCGGCATCCATGCGATGACGAACAATCGATCAGGTAAGCAGGATATTCACGTCTTCCGCAATATTCGTGGCGTGGTCGGCGATGCGTTCCAGATTCTTGGCGACCGAAATCACGTCGACATAGGCAGCGATATTGTCCGCGTCCGCCGAGGCGCGATCGATCACGCCGCGAACGATGCGGGCGTAGAGTTCATCGATTTCGACGTCATCGTCGAGGACGCGCGTTGCGGCGGCGTGGTCTTCGGTCGCAAAGCTATGGACAACGTTGCGCAGAATGCGCCGCACCAGCGGGCACAGCTCTTTCAGTTCCTCGTTGTCGTTCGCGATCGGCTGGACCTCAAGGTGCTTGCAGCGTTCGGCGATGTTTACCGCACAATCGGCGACGCGTTCGAGGTCATTGGTCAGTTTCATAATCGAAAAAAGCAGACGCAGATCGCTGCCGACGGGCTGGTACAGCGCCATCAGACGAACTACCTCCGTCTCCACCGCAACTTCTTCCTGATCGACCTCTTCATCGCGCAGGATGACGCGTTGTGCCAAGGTTTCGACCGGCTGGAAGATGCATTCGCACGCTTCCTGCAACATGTCCTCGACCTGACTCGCGATGCGCAGCGAGCGACGGCGAAGTTCATCGAGCAAGTTGACAAAATGCGCGGTCAAATGTCTCCTCAGTGCCCCGTTTCGCGGGGAACATGGGAATGAATTCTCGGCAGTAAGACGTCGATCGAAAAACCGCTAACTACATTGGAGCAAGTGGCTTAGTCGATGTCTTCACAAATGTTAACCTTTTCGCGGACAATTGCGAGCCTAGCCGAAGCGGCCGGTGATATAGTCCTGCGTGCGCTTGTCCTTGGGCTTGGTAAAGAGCTTGGCGGTCCGGTCGATTTCGACCAATTCGCCCATCAACATGAAGACGGTTCGATCGGAAACGCGGGCCGCCTGCTGCATATTGTGCGTCACGAGCACAACGGTGTATTCCGATTTTAGCTGGTCAATCAAATCCTCGATTCGCGCGGTGGCGATCGGGTCAAGCGCGGAGCAGGGTTCGTCCATCAACAGAATTTCCGGACGCAGCGCAATTGCGCGGGCAATGCACAGGCGCTGCTGTTGTCCTCCGGAGAGCGTCAAGGCGCTCTTGTGGAGCTTGTCTTTGACTTCGTCCCACAGCGCGGCACGGCTCAGCGCTTCTTCGACGAGTTCGCTCATGTTGCCGCGATAGCCGTTGATCTGCGCACCCCAGGCGACGTTCTTGTAAATGGATTTCGGAAAAGGGTTCGGACGTTGAAAGACCATGCCGACGCGCCGCCGCAGGTCGACCGGATCGCAGTCGCCGGCGTAGATGTTGCGGCCCAGCACGGTCACTGATCCGTGAAAACGTACGCCGGGAACGAAGTCGTTCATGCGATTCATGGAGCGAAGCAACGTACTCTTGCCACAGCCGGAAGGACCAATGATGGCGGTAACTTCCCGCGGTGTGATATCCAGGCTGACGTTTCGGATGGCCTGATAATCTCCGTAATGCACGGAGAAATCTTTTACCACGATGGGCGGTGCATGGGTGGGCGCCGGCATTGCCGCGTTGGACTGTGCGTCAATGGTGGACACGGCCCGCGGCTGGATCGCAACAGGATTAAAGGTGGTGGATGGATTCATGATACGCGTTGCCTCCACGCGCGAATGGACGCGGCCACCGCGTTCAGGCTGAGCAGGATCGCAAGCAAAACAATAATCGTCGAAGCGGCGAGCTGCTGGAATTCCTTCTGGGGTCGACCGCTCCAGTCGTAGATCTGAATCGGCATGGCCGTGAAATCGCTCAGCATGACATGCTGCAACCACGTACCCAGCGCGCCGATGCCGGGTGGGACAACCGTGTTGCCGGGCACGAACCAGATCGCGCCAACCGCACCGATCATAATCAGCGGCGCCGTCTCACCAATGGCGCGGGCCAACGCCAGAATGACGCCGGTCAGCGCTCCGGGCAACGCCGCCGGAAGGATATGGTGCCATGTGGTCTGCCAGCGCGTGGCACCCAGCGCAAACGAGGCAGCGCGCATGGAGCTGGGAACCGCGACCAGTGCCTCGTAGCTGGCGATCACGATGACCGGCAGAATGAGCAGACTCAGCGTGAGCGCACCGGCAAGGACGCTGTGCCCCAGCGTCAGCCAGCGCACGAAAACTGCCATGCCGAGAATGCCGTAGACGATGGAGGGAACGCCGGCGAGATTCGCGATGTTCAGGTGGATCAGTCCGGTGAGCCGGTTCTTCGGGGCGAACTCGTGGAGATAGACGGCGGTAGCCATACCGATCGAAATGGAGACGATGGCGGTGATGACGACGAGCCAGACTGTTCCCCAGAATGCGCTTTTGATCCCCGCATCCGCAGGGGATTGCGAGGGGAATTTGCTGAGGAGGTCAAAGGAAAGAAACTTGCCGCCTTCGAGAAGCACCTTGACGAGCAAGGTCGTGAGGAAAATGACCGCAACCATCGAAAGCAGGAAACAAGCCGTCGCAAAACTCGCACCGATGATGCGGCGCAAGCGAAGCCGCGGGTGAAAGTCGCCGGCGGTGGCGAACGGTGCGATGGCTTCTGGCGGGGCGCTCATTCATATACCTCGCGAAACCGTCGCAATACGCGCTGGGATATGAGGTTGATCGCAAGCGTGATTATGAACAACGTGAGACCGACGGCAAACAGCGATCGATACGCGGTCGTTCCCTGCGCCGCTTCGCCGGACTGTACCGTCACCATGAAACTGGTCATTGTCTGGATGCTTTCGAGAGGATTCAACGTGAGCTTGGGGCGGACGCCGGCCGCCATGGCCACTGCCATCGTTTCGCCGATTGCCCGCGCCAGGCCCAACAGGCACGCGGCAAGGACGCCGGAAAGCGCGGACGGAAGCACAACGCGCAAGGACACTTCCAGGCGGGTCGCAGCGAGCGCGTAGGCTCCTTCGCGCATCCGCCGGGGAACCGCGCGAAAGGCATCATCGCAGAGAGAAGCGATCGTCGGGATGATCATAATTCCCACGACGATCGCCGCACTGGCGGCGTTGAAAGCATCCGCGTTCGGGAAGATTCGCTGGATCACATCCGGCGTGATGAACGTCAGTGCGAAATAGCCGTAAACAACTGTGGGGATACCCGCGAGAATTTCCAGAATCGGTTTGCCGATGGCGCGGAGCGACTTGGGCGCGTATTCGCTCAAGAATAAAGCGGTGCCCAGCCCGACCGGCACTCCCACGAGCAGGGCGCCCCCTGCGACCAGAAGCGTCCCGGAAATCAGCGGGAGAACGCCGAAGCGCGGCGGTGCCGAATGCGGCTCCCAACTCGTGCCGGTGAAGAAGCTGACCGGGGAAACTTTTGCAAAAAATGTGACGGATTCCGAACAAAGGACCCAGATAATGCCCAAGGTGGTGAGAATGGAGATCATCGCGCACGCGAAGAGCACCGCGTGCATCGCGAAATCCTGTTTGTGCGCCCGCGACGAGAGCATGCGCGATCAGGCTCCCTCGGGCTTCAGCCCGTAAATCGCTTCAAGACTCGTAGTCTGGTCGGTGTCCCCGCCGTACACACTGCCGGTCGCGCGGGTCGCGAAGCGGTCACGAATCTTTTCGTATAGCGCTGCAGGAAACGCGACGTACCCCACGCTCGGGTGCTCTACAAACTTCGCGGGGTCGCGCAGCACAAACTCGACAAAACGAGCGACCTCGGGCCGTTGCAGTGCGGCAACATTGACGTAGATGAATAGCGGTCGCGACAGCGGTTCATAGCTCGCATCGCTGATTGTTGCCCGCGTGGGCAGCACCGCGTTCCCGCTTGCGCCGATCACGCCGACAACTTTCAATTTTGCTTCGTTCGCCTCGAAATATGCAAAGCCGAAGTAACCGATGGCCCCTTTGTCCCGCGAAACACCCTGTACGAGCACATTGTCGTCCTCGCTCGCGGAGTAATCGGGATGCAGTCCTTTCTGGCCATCGAGAATCGCTTCGACAAAATAATCGTACGTTCCGCTGTCCGTACCCGGTCCGAACCGCTTGAGTTCGATTTCGGGGAAGGACGGACGAACTTCGCGCCAAGTCTTGATCGTGCTGTCCGGCGCGAAGATTGCTTCCAGTTCATCAACGGTGAGCGCATCACAAAAGTCATTTTCGGGATTCACAACGACGGCAATCCCGTCGTACGCGATCGGAATTTCGATGTAGTCAACACCGACTTTGCTGGCGAGATCGCGCTCCACTTTCTTGATCGGTCTCGAGGCGTCGGAAATATCCGTACGCAGCGCCGCATCCTGATCCAGAAACTTCTTGAAGCCGCCGCCGGTTCCCGAAAACGCGACCGTCACATGCACCTGGTCGTCTTCTTTGCGAAAGGCTTCCGCGGCGGCGGTCATGATCGGCGCGACGGTGCTCGATCCATCGACCCGGACCGTTTTTGTTTCCGGGATCTTCTCACACCCGGCCAGCAGGGCTGCGGAGAAGATTCCGATGCAGAAACATAGTCGCTTCATAAGTGCCTCAATTTGCTGGGATTGCCGAAAGACGCAGCGTACGACGAGTTCGTTAAGGTTGCGTTAAGATTGGGGCGGAATGCGATCTTTGAATGAATTCTCGGCAGCATTTGCAGCGTCGCGCGAAGGCGATGCAAGCGGGATGCGTATGGTGATTCGTGTGCCGTGTCCGACTCGACTTTCGAGCTTGATCAGTCCTTTGAGAACATTGACGGAGTGTTTCACGATCGCGAGTCCCAAGCCGGTGCCCCGTTTTTCGACGCCTCCGCGCGCGCGGTGAACCTGATAGAACCGTTCAAACACGCGCTGCTGATCCTCCGTCGGAATACCGCATCCCTGATCGGCAACCACAAATTCCAATTGACCGGGCTCGAAATTTGCGGCGACGTGCAACGTGGCGTTTTCCGGCGAGAACTTGATCGCATTATCAATCAGATTGTCGAGGATGAGCTGGATCAGATAGGGACTTGCCACCAGGATCTGCGGGGTGCCTTGAATCGTCTGGTCCCATTGCAGGGACTTCTCCGCCATGCGGTCGCGGAAGCGATCATGAATTTCCGACAGCAGCGCGGGAATATTGATCTCACGGACCGCATGGGAGCCGCCGGGAGATTCCACGCGGGACAAATCCAGAAGATCCGACACCATTTCTGAAAGCCGGGCGCTGCTTCGATCAACGAGTTTGATAAATCGCTCGGCATCCTCGGTTTCGGTGGCGAGGTCCAATTGCATCAGCGTTTCGACTGCGGCGCGAATCGTGGAGAGCGGCGTGCGCAGTTCGTGGGATGCATTTGCGACAAAATCCGCCTTCATCTGCAGGGCTTTGCTCAACTCCGTGGTGTCCACCAGTACAACGAACCGTGACAGTACGGAAGTGGAATCTCGGCCGGGCATCGTCAGATCCGCAGCGCGCGCGAAGATACTCATTTTGTGGGTGCCGTGTTCGACAACCAGAGTAGCTTCTTCGTCCGGCGCGGGGTGCCGTTCCGTTCGGGCGGTCTGATCGGTTGCGCGGCCGGCATGAAGCAACCGCTGGATATCGTGCTGGGGAATTGCGCGTTCGATCGCGAGGCCCAGAAACGAGCCTTTGGGCTCGGTCCCTTCTGATCGCAGCGCGAGCATGCGCTCCGCCGCGGGGTTCAACAGTTCGATTCGCCCGGCGGCGTTGGCCACGATCACACCTTCGTGAATCTGATGAATCAGCGCTGTCAGCAGCGCGCGCTGAATTTCCAGCTCGGTCAGCGTCCGGCGATGACGGCGGTGAATCCGCGTCAATGCATGAGCGAGCAGTGCCAGTTCCCCGCGACCGGCGATGACCGGCTCCTGGTCGGCCGCACCTTCGCGCGTCGCATCAAGCAGTTGCCGTAGCGGGAGCGACCAGAAACGTCGCAGGCAGGCGGCGAATGCGATTCCTACCCCGCAGGTGATCAAGGCGATCACGACCCATTGCTGCAGCGTCGGAAGTGTATGGTGAACGAGTTGGGGCCCGCGCGTGTTGTCATGAACGGCGAGCACGAGCAGCCCCACGACCGTAAGGATGCACGCGACAAAGATGGATTTCAGGGGAATATCCCCGAGTTTCGGCATAACTTACGGTTCGACGGACGAGGAACGCTCCGCGGGGGTGCGGAATACGTAGCCTACTCCGCGAACCGTCTGAATCCAAT
>JBFWWY010000218.1:0-6181 GCA_050245935.1 Phycisphaerae bacterium
GTCGGCCAGCGCGTTTCCCGCCCTGTGAATTCACGACTTGAGTTCAGCGTCTACAACGAGAATCGTACTTTCCTGTTGCGAAAAAGCGCTGCAGAGCGCGCCGAGAATATCTACAAGCTGGATGATTCGCTGCTGGAGGATGTCCGCGGCCGCTTGGCCAATGCCATGAAAGCGTTTGCCGATTTGCCCGGTGACCTGACGGCCGCGTCCGCAAATGCAGCAGGCCTCAAGATCAATCTCAGTGAATCTGCTTTGGAAGAGGTACGACGACGCATCGATGCGCAGAGTTTCGGACAATATGAGGAGTGGGCCGATCAGACCGCGCAGAATCTGCGACGGACGCCTTTGGTGGAAACCGGTGAAGCGGTGGCGCCCCGCACCGCGCTCTACGCAATCCTGCGCGATCAGCAAAATGAGTTTGGTCGGCGCGAACCCGTCTCGCAACTGATCGCCGCCGATTCCGTCGACGCAACCAAAGCCGCGATTGTCGCTGCGGTACAGCCCTATCCGGAACCGCTGCGACCGAGTATCGCCGAGTCGATCCTGCGCATGATGACGAATGAAAGCGGCAAAGTTCGTCCCCTCTACCGTTATCTTGCACAAGCCTCGCTGGAAGCCTCACAACTGCAGGAAGCGTCGATCGAAAAGCAATTTGATCAGTTCCCCATCGGGGCAACATTGGCCGACATCGGACCGATCTCCCCGAGCGAACTCGCGAGCTTGAACGCGGAGCACGAAGCGTACAAAAACAGTCGCGTCGAGATGACCGCGCGGGCCGTCGCGATCATCGGGCAGGCCTTTCTCGCAGTTGCGATTGTTGTTGGGTTTGCGTTGTATCTGCTCGCCCTGCGTTCCTTTCGCAAACTGGGCACAAAACACGACTGGGTGCGACTCGCTATTCTGCTCTCCGCGATCGCCGCGTCGCGGCTCGTATTCATTACCACCGGCAACGAATCGTACTCGCTTGGCGCACAAGTCTTCGCAGTCGCGCTCATCGCTGTTCTTGGCCCGCGCGGAATTCAGACACCGATCGCCGGTGTGCTGGCCATGCTCATCACGCTCGCGACGTCCACAAGCCTGGACCACTTTCTGCTGTTGATTTTCGTGTCAGGCGTCGTCGTAATCGGGCTGCGCGAGGTTCGAAATCGCGGCAAGATCGTTGTCGTCGGGCTGCTCGCATCCCTGGTGGCGCTGTTGGTAAGTTTTGCGACCGGGCAATTGGATGGACAGACTTTTATTTTCGTGCTCCGTACCCACGCGCTGCCGGCCGCCGCTGCAACGCTGGCCGCTGCGTTTGTCGTAGAGGGGATTCTTCCCGGATTCGAGCGTCTGCTGAAAATCAGCACGAGTATGACGCTGCTGGAATGGTGCGATGCCAACAAGCCGCTGATGCGGATGATGGCCGGAGAAGCCCCCGGTACGTACAACCACAGTCTGCTCGTCGGATCACTGGCGGAGACCGCTGCCGAATCCGTCGGTGCCAACGGCCTCCTCTGTCGCGCCGGTGCGTATTATCACGACATCGGCAAAACGCGCAAGCCCGAGTATTTCGTGGAAAATCAGCAACTCGGAATCAGTCCGCACGAAAAGCTCACACCCGCCATGAGCCATCTCGTGATCATCAATCACGTGAAGAACGGCATTGAAATGGCGAAAGAATACGGCGTACCCGAGGTTCTGCATCCGTTCATCGCGGAGCATCACGGCACGACGATTGTCGAATATTTTTACCATGCGGCGAGCAAAGCCCGCAAAGCCGACGAGCCGGAAGTTGCAGACACGTCGTTCCGGTATCCCGGACCGAAGCCACAATCGCGCGAAACCGCGATTCTGATGCTGTGTGACGCCGTCGAAGGCGCAGTACGTGCAATGACGGAACCGACGCCGGCACGCATCGAAGAAATCGTCACCACGATCGCACAAAAGCGATTGATCGATGGGCAGTTTGATGAGTGCGAACTGACGTTCAAGGATTTGGCGCGCGTCGAGAAAGCGATTGTCAAAGCGCTGAACGGGATCTATCACGCGCGCATCGTCTACCCCGAATCCGGCGAGAAAGACGCCAAGATCGACGCGAAGGGAACGTTGTCCGATACAGGGAAAATCGAATTGACGGGAACGGCGGCGAAGAACGGTTCCTCGAAAAAGGTAGAGAGCACCCGACCCTCCGAGACAACGGCACCATCGAGTTGAGCGTGCCTGAGCTGGATATTTCGTGGCGGATTCGAACGGTGTGGCGCGGTGCCCTGCCCCTTCTGCGCCGCGTTGCGACTCACGTTCTTGCTGCCGAAGGGTTCCGCGAAGGATTTCTATCCATCGCAGTGGTAGGACGTGCACGCATGGCGCGTCTGCACGACGAGTTTCTGGGGATTTCCTCTCCCACGGACGTCATCACTTTTGACCTGGATACCGACCGCGCCGCGGGCCACCTGGAAGGGGAAATCGTCGTGTGCAGTGATGTTGCCCTGCACAATGCCAAGGGCAGCAAATCCGATGCCGCGCGCGAGCTGGCCCTGTACATCACGCATGGCATCCTTCACCTCGCCGGCTACGACGATCGCACGCCGGACGAATTTCGGCGCATGCACGCGCGTGAAGACGAATTGCTCGCAAAGTTGGGGATCGGTCGCATTTTTTCCGCGCGAAATGACATTCAAGAATTCTCGCCACACGACTAATTGAGCCCGGACTATCATCAGACCACCATGACTTCATCCAAGCAAAAATATGCGAAATTCCGCAAAGCCGGTGCCAAGCCGCTGAATGATCCGCGACACCCGGATGCGCCGAAGTTACCCAAGGACAAGAAGAAGCGCCGCCGCTATTTCCGCGACTACATCGGCTGGTTATGGCCGTTTCGATTCTCGATCCTGAGAATCCTGATCATTGCGACCGCGACGGCGAGTCTCAGTCTCATATTGCCCCGCGCGACCATGTACATTGTGGACGATGTTCTGACGCGGCCCGATCGCGGCGCAGCCTTTCGGCTGCTGCACCTGATCGGCATCGGTCTGCTTGTAGTGATAACTGTGCAGCAAGGGCTCGATTGGCTGCGACACTGGAGCATTGCGGTGCTCAATGCACGCGTGCTGACGCGCCTGCGCCAACGACTCTATGACCACATGCTGCGGCTGCCCTTACATGAACTTTCTGAGCTCAAGACCGGCGGCATCACTTCGCGCCTTTCCGGCGACGTCGATTCCGTCACCGGCGTCGTCCAGATCGCAATCATCACGCCAACCATTGCGACGCTGAAAGTCATACTCACGTTAATCATGCTGCTGTGGATCAACTGGAAGATGTGCATCGCGGCGGCGTGCCTGCTGCCGGGTATCGTCGTACTCAACTTGCTGTACATCAAGCGAATCCGGCCGATCTATCGCAGCATGCGCCAGGATCGCTCGGATATCGATTCACGCGTCGTCGAGTCGTTCGGCGGCATTCGCGTGGTGCGCGCGTTTGCCCGCGAGTTTAACGAAGCGAAGAATTACGGCATTTTGCACCACACGGTGATTCGCAAGCAGCTTCTGGCGCGCTCGCGCGAATTCGTCGTCTGGTCGGGATGGGGCTACCTGATTCCGGTGTGCGCCCTCGTCATCATCTGGTTCGGCGGTACGCTGGTCCTGAAAGATCAGGCAACTGTCGGTGGTATCGTCGCATTCCAGATGTATGTGATGATGCTGTTGTCGCCGATGTCGTCGCTGGTCGAGTCCTTCGGACAAACCCAGCAGGCGCTCGCGGCAATGGAACGCATTTTCGACGTCCTGAATGTCGCGCCGGATATGCCGGACCGCGACAAAGCTTTGGCAGCGCCCTCCGGGGTCGCATCGATCGAGTTCGATCGGGTCTCGTTCCGCTATCCAAAAGAGGCAAAACTCGCGGAACACAACACGATGCGCCAAGCGCAGACGGAATCCCGCAACAATGCCATACCCGGCGGTATGTCCGCGAACGACAATCCATTCGTTCTGCGGGACGTAACCCTGCGCGTGCCCGGCGGGTCGACAGTCGCGCTGGTCGGGCCGAGCGGCTCGGGCAAAACCACGATCACCAACTTAGTCGCGCGATTTTTCGATCCGACGGAAGGCATTGTTCGCCTCAACGGAATCGATCTCCGCGACATTCAGTTGCGCAGCTATCGGCGCATGCTTGGTTTGGTGCAGCAGGACACGTTTCTGTTCGACGGCACGATCGCTGAGAATATTGCGTACAAACATCCCGAATCGACGCGCGACGCGATTATCGAAGCGGCGAAACGCGCGAATGCGCATCAGTTCATCAGCGCGTTTCCCGATGGATACGACACGCTGATCGGCGAGCGCGGCGTTCGACTCTCCGGCGGTCAGGCACAGCGCGTGAGCATTGCGCGCGCAATTCTTGCGGACCCGCGCATTCTGATTCTTGATGAAGCGACGAGCAACCTCGACTCGGAAAGCGAACAGTTGATCCAGGCGGCGCTGGCGGAGCTGATGCAGGATCGAACGACGTTCGTGATCGCACACCGACTCTCGACGATTACGCACGCCGACATGATCGTGGTGATCGAGGACGGCCGCATCACCGAAACGGGGACGCACGCGGAGCTGATGGCGGCGGACAGCCGCTATCGCGAAATGGTGGAACGACAGCAGCGAGCCACACTGGGCGAATCGACTGTGGCGGAGTGGCTGTAGCGCGAATCAAGGAGTACGCAGATCTTTCAGGATCGGACGCGGTAATCTTGAGAGAAATTCGCTGACGTGGCTCTACGCGCGTCGCGCGCAAGACTCGCTACCGGCCTTCGGTGCCATGGATGTGCAGGCGGGCCTCGCGAAGCGCCCCTTCTACCATTTTTGAGGATTCCGAGTCCTCAGAATGCTCTTCCCAGATTGCTTCAATTCCTGCCAGCATGGCCTCCGCGGACGCTCGCTCCCCGCGGGCAGCAAGCGCCAAGGCATGGAAACATTCTCGGTACGCGCGACGCGTCGGCTCTTCCGCCGGCAGTCCGGCAAATTCCGCAATCGCTTCATCGAATCGGCCCGCGCGAAAAAAGCCTACGGCGGCATTTTCAAGATAACGCGTATCGTCAGGATTGGCGTCGCGTGCGTACAGCGCACCTTGCAACGCCTTGGAGTACGTTGAAGCGGGAAATCCCGGATAGCGGAAAATGCGTGACGTGATATCGAGCATCGACTGAGCATTTCCACCATGGTTATATATCTCGACCATGGGACCAGACAGCTCCAACCACGCATCGAGCACCTGCTCAGCCAACGGCGCGGCCAGTTCTGCGTGACCCCAATTGCCGTAGGCATCGATCGCTCGTCCCAGTGCAACGTACGTGTTCACGTTGCGCGGTCCCTGGCGAACAAGAAGAACTTTGAAGCCATCTGCTGCGTATCGCGCCGCTTCTTCAAAACGCCCCAAGGTAATCAGATTCCCCGCGATCACCTGCTGCGAGTTCGCGTACATCCAATCGTCGGTTCCGACAATTTTCTCAAACAGCGACAGGGCTTCGTGTCCATGTTCGAGACCGTCAATCGGGTTGGTCGTCGCACTGACATGCGCTAACCACCAGTGCGTCATCGCGAGTCGAATTTCGCTCGGCGCACCGGACAGGCGATGGAGTCGAAGCGATTCGCGGAGCATTCGCAGGGCTGCTTCGTGATTGTCGTCGCGGTTGAGGTAGCGATCGGCGTAGCCGCGGAGCAAGTCGCCGATAATGCCTGCGCGCGCATCGCCCGCGCTTAACTGGCGTTCGGTTGCCGACAAAACGGCTGGAAGCTTTTCCGGGAGCAGGTGCAGATTGTCGTAGAACAGACCGGTAAACTCATCAACTGCGGCCACGAGCTCCTGGTGTTCCGGACCGAATACCTGACGCGCGGTGGCCCACGCGATGACGTCCGATCCGCGATTGATACCCGCCGCCAGATCATCGCGAAAACGACGTGCCGTTTCGTAATCCCGCCGCGCATCGTAGAGCGAGATCAGTGCGGAGGCGGCAAACATCGTATGGGGGCTGTTCGGCCCGCGCGCCTGCGACAGCACTTCATAACTGTTCACAAGCAGGGATTCGGCTTCCGCTTCGCGTCCTTGGGCCAGTATCGCACGGCCGATCTGGGCCCGCGGGATCGCAAGATACCAGTGTTCTTCCGGGAGCGTTTCCCGCAGAATCGACTCCGACACCCGCGCCAGCAACTCC
>JBFWWY010000219.1:0-6178 GCA_050245935.1 Phycisphaerae bacterium
GGGGCCCCACCATTTTACGATCTGCGCGATTGCTTCCGGCGTTTCGAGTGCATCGTGGCCGAGTTTGTCGGATGAGATGATGAAACATCCCGCATTCGCGAGGACATCAGCGACCGCGGACTTGCCGGAACCGATGCCGCCACAGATGCCCACGACGGGCTTTTTCGAAATTTTCTGCCTCGACATGATCGGAGTCTCAGGGATCCACGTTCATTCGCACTTCGCCGCAGAATATAGGGGGCAAGAGCGAATTTGCGAATTCCGGAGAATCAATTCTCGGGAACCGCGATTCCATATGCGTGCGGTTTTCCGGGACGCGGTCGCCCATTACAGTAGGGCGGTGACAGCGACGCAATTATGCGATCCAGGGAACGAAAGCCAAATATGAGCAGACCTCCACGTGTCTTGATTTCAAAAATCGGCCTCGACGGCCACGATCGCGGCGCGAAATTAATTGTTCGCAACCTCCGCGATGCGGGCATGGAAGTGATTTACACCGGCCTCTGGCAGTCGCCGGTTTCGACCGTTTACGCCGCACTGCAGGAAGACGTGGACGTCGTCGGTGTGAGTCTGCTGTCGGCTGCACACATGACGATCATGCCGGAACTGCGACGGCTCTGCGGCGAATACGGGATCGCGGATATGCCGCTCGCCGTGGGAGGGATTATCCCCGAAGAGGACAAGCCCGAGCTGTCACAGGTCGTAGACGGCATTTACAACCCCGGTACGTCAATGCAGCAGATCATCGAGTCGATCCGCACGCTGTCGGCGGATTACCGCAAGCGCCGCGATGCACGCGATGGCCAGCTTCGACTGCAGGAGCTGACAGGACTGGCAAGAGCGATCACTTTGGCGGTGGACGGTCGCACGCCGGACGTGATCCCCGTGGAAAAGGACGCGCGAAAATTGCGCATCGGCATTACCGGTGCGCCGGGCGTGGGCAAGAGCACCTTCATCGGAAAACTCGCTGGGGCGCTGGTCGCACGCGGGCATCGTGTCGGCGTGATCGCCGTCGATCCCACGAGTCCCATCACAGGCGGCTCCGTACTCGGTGATCGGTTGCGTATGATGACGCACGACCCGAATCCCAATCTGTATGTGCGGAGTCTGTCCTCCGCCGGTCAGACCGGCGGGCTTGCACCGAGCACGGAGCGCGTGACACAACTCATTGAGGCGGCAGGATACGACGTCGTGCTGATTGAGACCGTCGGTGCCGGGCAGAGTGACGTGTCGATTCGCGAATTGGCCGACGAGGTATTGTTGTTGTTGATGCCGGGCGGCGGCGATTCCGTACAGTTCCAGAAAGCGGGAATCGTGGAAATCGCGACCGGATTCGTCGTGAACAAATGCGATCTCGACGGCGCAGATAAGACGATCGAGCAACTCCGGGACTCCGTCAGCAAAGAACACAAAATCTGGGCTGTGAGTTCGCTGCGCAGCGAAGGACTTGAACCGCTCTGCGACTGGATTGAATCGCGCGCGCCGCAGCCGTCTGCGGCGCGCTAGTGCGCACATTACGTCGATCATTCAAGAAGGAAGCGACAATGAACGGGACCAAACAGCACATGCGATCAGCACTGATACCGATTTGCGCGATGCTTGCATTCGCGAGCGGCGTCGCTTGCGCAAAGGTCAAGCTGGAGGAATCGTTTTCTCTCACGCACGCGTTCTCCGGGCAGGCGCTGAAGGTCGACCTTCGCAACGGTTCGATCAACGTTCGTGTAAGTGACGACGTCGCGCAGATCGAAATGAGCGGCAAAAAGACGGTGGAGGCGGCGACGGACGAACGTGCCGAAGCCTTGCTCGAGAATCTGGATGTCGTGCTCGACGACATCAGCGGAGATCCTGGCGAAATTGCAGTTCATCTGAACAATCCCGGGGCAAGCATGCGCGAAAATTATGGCGTTTCTCTGGACATTACGATTCCGGCCGGCACGTCGCTCGATCTCCGCACCAGCAACGGCACGCTTTCGATTGACGGCAACACCCAGCCCGTCACCGCGCAAACCAGCAACGGCAAAATCCACGTGAAAAATCAGCGCGGCGACGTGCACGCGACATCGTCCAACGGAGCGGTGACTGTTTCCTCCTCATCGGGTGCAGTCGTGGTGCAGACGTCGAACGGAAAAATTGAAATTGTCACCACTTCCGCTGACGCGCCAAAGCTTGTGGGTCGCACGAGCAATGGACAGATAACGCTTCGGGTCCCATGCGATCTGGCTGCGAATCTCAGTGCCAAAACGTCCAATGGAAGTGTGCGGGTCGACCTGCAGTCGAGCGATGGCGGCACGACTTCCCGCAACAACTTCGAAGGAAAGCTGAATGGCGGCGGCATCCCTGTCGAGTTGAAAACCTCGAACGGCGGCATCAGCGTGACATGCAGCAAAGGATCGGTGTAGCCGAGATGGACGCGGCCCGGCAAGCGCTCGCGGAGCGGATCAAGACGTTGCGCCGTCGGCACTACGGTCAGCGCGGCGGTGCGGCTGAATTCGCTGCACACCTCGGGATCTCTGCGGAGGAGTACAAATCTTTCGAACGCGGTACCGTGCCGTCGGGCGAAATGCTCGTCAACATCTGTGAGCAGACCGGCGAAGATATGCAATGGCTGCTCACGGGGGTATCGAGTCGCGGCACGGTTGTGATCAGCAACGCACGTGTGCGCCATCAGGCCTTCCTCGGGCGGCTTGCTCAGTTTCTGGAAGAGAATCCGGACCGTGCCCGGCCGTTTGAATCGTTGTTAGACCTGCTCAGCGAAGCTCGTGCGACGAATGCCATCTCGCGGAATTTACCTGTCCCGCCCGTGTCCGAATTGATTCCGATCTATGCTGCGGATGCGGTTCCCGCGAAATTGCCGGATGACGACGATGACCCACCCGGCGCGCGGATGCCGCTCGCGCAGCTGACCGGGGAATGCACCTGGTCACGGGCGTCATTTGTCGAAGTCGGAAACGGGGTTGTGAATTCGGAACTGGTTCGGCGGAGCGTTGACGTTCTGACGTCACGGGAACCTGCCGCGCAGATGTCGTCGTTCGTCCATCTTCCTTCCCTCGCGCGATCGTTTCCTCAGACGTTCGCAGTCGCAGTGAATGATGAGGCGATGACGCCATGCGTGGAGCCGGGGGATGCGGTTGTTGTAACGCCGGGGATCGCGCCGCGATTGGGCGCGCCGGCGCTGTTGCGGATGCGCGCGGGCCCGGCGCGCGTTCGCGTCTGGCTCGGGAAAGCGGAGAACGGGTTCGAAGTGGCGGCATTGCACGACCCTGCGCGGGAAACGATCGCGCCGGCCGACGTCTGCTGGTCGCTTGAAGTCTTATACGTCGTCGCCCGCGCGGCATAACCCCCCACGGACCTCTCCATGCAGTGGATCGACGGCAATGCGCATCTCCACCCTTCGAGCGGACCGGTCGACGCAGCGGTTGACATCCCCGGTTCCAAGAGCCTGACGAATCGCTATCTGCTTTGTCTCGCGCTGGCTGATGGCGCGTCCACGCTCCGCAATGCGTCCCCCTCTGATGACGCGGCCCGCATGCTCGCGTGTCTCCACGCACTGCAGATCGAAACCCGGGTTTCCGCGAACGACAATACGATTCTCGTGCGCGGCTGCGCGGGGCATTTTCGCGCAACCAACGCCGCACTGGACGTTCACGACGCCGGGACTGTCATGAGGTTTTGTACAGCGTTGTGCACACTCGGATACGGGGAGTACCTGATTGACGGGTCGGCGCGGATGCGCGCGCGGCCGATTGGTGACGAGGTCGAGGCGTTGCGCCGACTCGGTTGCGGAATCGAGTATCTGCAGGAGGAAGATTATCCGCCGCTGCTGGTTCGCGCCGCCGGTCTTGCAGGGGGGCACGTGATCCCTGACGTATCCAAATCCAGTCAGTACCTCAGCGCACTGTTGATGGTGTCGCCTTACGCTGCGAATGATACGTTTCTGGAGTTGAACGGAGAGTTGCCCAGTCGACCGTATGTCCAGATGACGCTGGACGTGATGTCCGAAATGGGTGTCACGGTGATCCATGACGGTGCGGAATCGGAGCGCTTTATCGTCGCTGCGCCGCAATCCTATCAGCCGGGAAACTATTTCGTGGAGCCGGACGCCAGCGGCGCGACGTATTTCTGGGCGCTAGCAGCCGCGACCGGCGGTCGCGTACGCGTAAACGGACTGACGCGAAAAAGTCGGCAGGGTGATGTGCACTTTGTGGACGTGCTGGCGCAGATGGGCTGCTCCGTCGTGGAAGGAGCGGAGTTTCTCGAGATTGTCGGTCCGCCGCGCGGGCAATTGCGCGGCGTCAACGTTGATTTGAATACGATGCCCGACACGGTGCAGACGCTGGCGGTATTGGCGCTTTTCGCAAACGGCAAGACCGAGATTCGAAACGTTGCGAATCTGCGCATCAAAGAAACAGATCGGCTGTCGGCATTGGGAGCGGAACTCGGGCGCGTCGGCGCGACCGTCGACGTCCATCGGGACGGCATCACGATCTATCCGCCGAGAGAATTCATTTCCGCCACGATCGAAACATATAACGATCATCGGATGGCGATGAGCTTTGCCGTCGCCGGCAAGTTGATTCCTGACATCGTGATTCGCGATGCCGGGTGCGTCTCGAAAAGCTTTCCCGGCTTCTTTCCCTTGCTCGAAGCAGTTGCACCTTCCGTTGAATAGGTCGTTTCGTTTCGCGGTTGTCGCGACAATTCAGTCAGCTTTTTTTTCGTCTCGCTGTCCTGGCATGCGCGTCGTCGCGGGAAACATCTGAAAATATTTCGGCCCCAGGACCCGCGTGGTCACCAGGACACACGCGATCCCGATGCCGGCACCTGCCAGAACATCCGACAGAAAATGTTTTTGCGTGAGAATCCGTTCAAAGGCGACCAGCGGTGCCCAGATCAATGCCATCCACCGCAGGCGCGGCCAATGCAGAAACCACCAGGTGCCGACAGCGAAGGCAAATTGCGTATGCCCCGAGGGGAACGATGCATACTCGCCGGCGGCGGTCATCGAGCGATAGGCCCATTCGCCGTCGTGCAGAAAGGGTCGGGTCCGACCGACGAGAACCTTGAGCGCGTGAGTAATGATTGTCGGCACCAGGATCGAGACGAGAAAGCCTGCGAGCAGCCGATTGCCGTTCGGGAGCGATCGAATGCCCTGCATTCCAATCAGCACGCCGACCACCGCCAGCAGGGGGTTAAACCACGAACTGATCGCATCCTTCTGCGCAAACACGTAGTTGTTGAGACGCGCATCCACAGCAAAGGAAAGTCCGGCGGCAACCAGCAACACCACCGGCGCGAACCAAAACAAAGGATTCAGCCGGTCCGGCTTGGCAGCGCGAATCGGAAGCGAGTCGGAAGCGGGCGCGCCGGCACGAATAATCTGATCATCGGGCATGATCCCGCGAATCATACGGCAGGTTGCGATGAAGGGGGACATGGCGCGCGAAACTCTTTCACGCGAGATCAGGGGAAACTGTTCGGTCCGCGCGATGGGCCGTGTATGCAGAGAAAAAACGCTCCAGGACGCAGCGAACCGCGCGCCTTACCGCATCGCGTCTTTGCACGACCGCAGATGCTGCTCGACCATCTTGCGATCTTCCGCCGAGAGATTCGGAATTTCCAGCAATTGCTCGGCGAGCTTGACTCCGTCGGCAGGTTTTCCCTTTTGCTGCAGCCAGTTCATGCGGTTCAACTGCACGTAGAGATAGCTGTGCAGCGCCAGCCCCGCGGCTTTGTCATAGGCTTTGGCGGCACGAATACTCGACCCGCGCTTGTCCTCCACCGTTGCGACGTTGATGTACATCATCGCGCGGGAAAACTGTGCTACGGTTTCGTCCGCCGCCAGCGTTTCAAAAATCGCCAGCGCCGCACTGTGTTCGCCCGCTTCAAAAAGCCGCGCGCCCTCGTGGCACTTTTCGTCCCATGTCATTGCGATTCGCTCCGTTTGGAAGGTGCGGCGATTGTAGCCGATGGTCGTTTCTTTCGCGTCGAACCTCCCAACTGTCGGAAAACGTCGCGAACGTGAAAATTCCTTGACCGCGCAGCGCAGAGAACTCATACTTTGCACTGCAAAGCAAGCGGCCTTCCGCCGAAGGAGAACGCACGGCATGCATCTCGACGAAGCGCTTCGACAAATCGCGGACATTCGACTGTCCATGCAACGCGCCGAGAGATTTCACGG
>JBFWWY010000220.1:0-6161 GCA_050245935.1 Phycisphaerae bacterium
GAAACCTATGACCAGACGATTGCTCAAGTTCTGCATGAACTGCCGAAAGCGCCGCGAAAAATCACCCCACAAGTGCCGGTCGATCTGGAAACGATCTGCCTGCGCGCGATGGAGAAAGAACAGTCTCGGCGGTTCGCGACCGCACGTGCGATGGCCGACGATCTGCGAAGATATGCGCAGGATTTTCCCATCGCGAGCCGTCGCGTCGGGCCGATCGGGAAAGGTATCCGTTGGGTTCGGCGCAATAAGCCAAAGGCAATTCTTGGTGTCGCCGCCCTTCTGCTGCTGGCGGTTACCCCATTGCTTGTTCGATCCATGCATGCAAACGACCGGCGCACGCTCATTGAGGCGCGCAATATCCTGTTAGACGATTACCGGCAGCGTGATACGGCCATGGCCCGTGCGGATAGCGTGAGTGTTCTCACTACGCTGTTTCACGCGAACGAGCGTGAAGTACTGACCGTTCGCGCGCTCGCGGATATCGTCAGCAATCCCGAAAGCTCCAGAAAGGTGCTCGCTTCCTGGATTGCCGCACATCCGGACGATCACGAGATGATCTATCTCCTTGCATGGGCGACCTCCAAAACCGCCGCGACGCACGGCGACGATCGGATTCGCGAAACGGAAGAACTGATTGACCGTGCGAATCAATCGGCGATGCAGGAGGGAACGGGGCCCGGTTATTTCTATCGCGGACAGGCGCAGTTTGCGATCAATCTTGATTTGGCTGTGGAATCGTTCGGGAAGGCCATCGAAGCGCACCGCCCCGCCGTGTTTCCCCAGGCCATGCTGCACCGCGCCCGGGCCATGAATTTCGTGATGTACCTCAAGCGCATCGAGACGTACTTCGAACTTTCCAACGATACACTTCGCGCCCTTATGGAACTGCAGCCCGGCGAGCCGTATCCCATTTACCTGAGCGCGATCGCCCACAAGCTGCACGCAGAAATTCTCGCCGAATCGGTGCGCGATACAGATCCGAACGACTCCGAACAAGTAGAGGCGGCGCAGCAACGACTTCTGACCGCAAGCAAGAATTTCCAAACGGCGATCGAACTTGCAACGCGCGCCATCAACGAAGCCCCGGGACGACCGTGGGGCGCAATGGCCCTCGCACACATTTATGAGGCACAGGGTACCACCGCGACCCAACCGGATCTGAAGCGCGTGTCTTTCCAGAAAGCGATCACTGCCTGGTCCATGCTGACGCCATCGACATTGGTGCAAAATCCGGAAATCGCGCGGGACAAAGCCGCTTATCTGATGCGTCTGCATTACTGGGTCGGCGAACACGATGCCGCGCTGGAACAGCTCGCCATCCGCTATGCCGACACAAAATCAGCGGACGCCGATCGATTCGCGTACGCCGCCCTGATTTACGCTGCACGCGGCGATTTGGCGGCGTCCCGCGCCGCGCTTGAGGATGGTCTGTCCCATTTCTCAGACAATTCGGCACAATGCCTCAAATTGAAAGCCTGTGCTCCGTTTTGCGGATTGCCATTTGACGCGAAGCCGATCGAAGGATCGGACGATTTGCCGCTGGAAAGCCTTATCCGCGCCCGCGATGTCGGCGGTGTGACGATGCTGGTCGCCGGGAGGCGTGCGGATCTGGTGGCTATCCGAAAGATTCTGGCAAGCGCGGATCTGTCAACAATCCACCACAACCGGATTCAGTCCGCAGCCGCATTCGTTCAGGCAGCGTCCACGTATGCGAACGATCGCGACGGGGCGTTTTTGCGACTGCTGCGGCTGAGCGCCAATACACGCGATCTGGAAGATTACTGTTTCCTAGCACAAATGATCACACAACGATTTGAAATGTCCGGATCACCCGACGGATATCCGAGTATTGAACAGCCGCCCCCCTGATTATTTCGACTCCTGAAGCATAAAGGACGATCCGCGCGAAATGAAAAGCGAACTAGCTGGCTGTTCGCCAAAAAGTCCGATAACTGAACACGGGAGCCAAGCACGATTCGACCGAAATCGTACCGCGATTTTCGAGATTGTTTGTTAAGCTGAAGGATTACACGTCCGGGCGTACGGAAAGGGTTTATTCATGAATTCGAAATTTTTCAATCTCGCGCTCGCGCTGGTGTTCTACTTCAGCGGCGCGTCGGCGGTCGTGGCCGAAAATCCGACAGCGAACAATCCGATTCCGGCGCTGCTTTACACCGTGGATCGTCAATCGCCGACCGTAAACGCGCCCATGTCGGCAATCAGTCCCGGGGATATTCTGCGGTTTCCCGGTCCGGTCGTCGTGATACCTCGGCAGAACCTCGGGTTGCAGAGTGAGGCGGATGATGTTGACGGGCTCTCGCGCCTGAACAGCGGTATTGGCTTGAATGCAACTTTCGTGCTGCGCTTTTCGGTTGATCGGGCCGCGGAAGGCGCGCGTCCGCCGGACCCCAATCTTGTCGCAGCCGGTTTTCCGTACAACGTTCAACAACAGGCAGCACTGCATCAGGCTGCGGGCGACGATTATTTCACATTGCAACTGTATACGCGCCTGGGCGCGGTAACGGGTCTCGAACTGGCCGGTCCGGGCGGCAATCACACGCAGGGGAGAAATCAAGGTGACGCCGGCGGGGTCGGATACAGTCTTGTGCCCGAGATCAGCCCGGATGACCTGGCCACGCCGCCTGTTGATAATCTCGACGGCGGCGCAAAAGACGCGGTTGCGGCAACGGAGGGCGCCGACGGTCCGGTGCTCCTTTTTTCCCTCACATCAGACAGTCCTTCGCTGGAAATTCTGCCGGGGCAGGTAAGTGGAAGCGTGATTTTCATCGACCAGAATACCGGCAGCCCCGCTGGTCAGAGTGTTTACGCCGGACCTGCTGCACTGAACATCAGTTCGAATGATGACATTGATGCGTTCGTCGTTTTTGACAACGGCGACGGCCAATTCAACCGCAACGCAGATCAGATCCTCTTTTCGCTTTCGCCGGGATCACAAAGTGTGCTGCAAGGGCAAGCAAACCCCGGAGACATTTACACGACCACCCCCACCAACAATGCGGTGTTCGCTGCTGCAGGCGACCTGGGTTTGCTGCCGTCCGACAACATTGACATGATCAGTTACGAGCTCTGCAGCGATCTCGCACTGTGTGTCGATGATTGGGCAATCGGCAACAAGCCGCCGGTGGTTCCAGCAGGGTCGTGGTGGAGTTACGGGTTGTTACTGCTGACGGTACTCGGAGTAGGCGTCTGGGTTTTGCGAACGCGGCCCGCGACGAACGCATAACCCGCTTACTGCTGCGCGCCGGGGTTTTTGAGTTCGGAAAGCCTTTCTGATTCTTCCGAGGCAGCAAAGTAGGTCAGCGGACGTCATAAGCGACGATAAAGCTTTTCGAGTTGATCGATCATCAGGCGCGCGTCAAAACGTTCGCGGCAGAGATCGCGACCGGCTCGCCCGAAGCGGACTCGTTGTGCTGCGTCACGGGCCATTTCCAGCAAGGCCGCGGCAAAAGCGGCCTCGTCGTTCAGTGAAATCAATCTGCCGGTCTCGTGTTCGATCACGACTTCGCGTGTGCCGTCGACGTCGAACGCAACAACCGGCACCTGCATGAGCAAGGCCTGCACAACCACGCGAGGCAGCCCTTCCCACTGTGAGGTATGTGCGAGAATGTCCGCCCCCGCGAGCAGAGTCGCGACGACATTCGGCGGCACGAGTCCGGCGAGAACTGTTCTGTCGCGCAATCCCGATCGTCTCAGCTCTGCTTCGTATTCCGCACGCTGCGCACCGTCACCAACCCAGACGAAACGCACGTTTTCGTTCTGATTGGCGATTGTGCGCATGATCGGAATGAGCTGCTCGTAGCCCTTCTTCCGAAAGAGCCGCGCTACGGTGGCAACAACAACGGCATCCTCGGAGATCCCCCACGCAGCCCGAGTCGCGGCGCGCGTTGCGGGGTTGGGTGTGAACCGTTCGATTTCCATACCTGAGTAAATGGTCTGCAGCTTGTTTCGCGGGCAGATACGCGCCGCGACGGTCTGTTCGATCATCGCATCCGCCACGGTCGCGATGGCGTGTGTGCGCCGCGCGGCGCGACGCTCAAGCGTCTGGTAGAGTCTCTGCAACCACCACGGCTGGGTGCGATTGAAACTCATCCCGTGGATCGTGTGGACGATACGCGGCACGCGCGCCTCGAAAGCTGCGTTCCGACCGAGGATGCCGGCTTTGCTGCTGTGCGTGTGGACGAGATCAGGGGCGAGGTCGCCGAGTTCCGCGCGCATCACCCGTTGTGCCCGCGCATCGAACCACGGGTTGATCGCGCGGCGCAGTTCAGGAATCTCGACGTAACGGTACCCCCCCGCCCTGGCTCGTTCGACCAGGCTTCCCTCCGGGCCGGTGGTGGGTCCGGTCATCAGCGTTACTTCATATCCGCGTTGATGCAACCCTTCGCAACTGAGAATGGTGTTTTCCTGGGCACCGCCAACGATCAGGCGCGTGATGATATGACAAACGTGCATGACTCTTACTTTACGATGCGGACGGTAAAGACGCGAGAAAATGATGACGTGGCATGGAATCGCGTGCGTGCTACCACAAATAGCATTTCATACAGTACACGCTTCCGCCGGATTTGATGAACTCATCGGTCGCGACTTCGTGAACCACGAAGCCTCGTTCGCGCAGTGCGCCGCTGGTATGTTCGTTACCTTTCTGCAGGACAACATTGCGGTCCCCCACCGCACAGGCATTACAAGCCATTCCCTGCAGGGCCTCTGCATGCGGCACCTCAATGACATCCTGGAAGACGGCCCGCACAAGTTCAACGCTTTCGTCCACGAGCGCCGAGGGATAAAGAAGCGCGGTTCGCTCATCCAAGCCGCAGAGACAAGTATCCAGATGATAAAAATGATCTGTTTCCAGGCGCAGTCGGAGAACGGGCGTATCAAACGCCTCGGCAACGTGGGGATATGCTTCCGGCCGGCTGCGCGGCCCGCATCCTCCCCAGATCAGTCGGCGACGCGGATGCCAGATCGCATCGCCGCCGCCTTCGAATCCGATTCCGGCGGGCACGGAATGAAATTCGTATCCCAGCTTTCCGAGTTGGTCGACATATGCCACGACTTCGCGTTGCCGGGACTCATATCTCATATTGCTGAGAATGCAGATCTTTTCACCGTCGGATCGAACACCGGGAAAAATGGGATTCGCGCAAAACACCATGTCTTCCCGATCCGGAAGCGGTTCCGCGAGCGGAGCGGTCATGTTGCAGGATTGGAAGACCTCGCGGACGGCATTCCATTGCTCCTGGGCGCGGGACGCATCGGTTGCGCCGATGTGTTCGGCCATGAAGGGATTTTTCACGTCGAGCACCGCGAAATGCCGGGGAGGACACATGAGCACGCCCGTCGGGGGCGGCATGGATGCCAACGTGTGAACGAATCCGGATGGGAGCGCTGCGGCTGAATCGTAGATTGTCATGCGTAGGTGGGTACTCGTCGACTTAGACGTCCGGCTCTGAGGTCACCGTAATGCCAAACGTATTGAACTGTTCGCAATACAACTCGGCACGCTCGCGATGTGTAATGAGCAGGACGCTCTGCCCGGTCTCGTGCGCTTCCAGTGCGGCAATTGCGGCTTCCTGCGCCTTCAGCGTGGTCAACTTCATCACGGTCAAGATGACGTGTTCAAAATCGTTGACGTCATCGTTGTGGAGGATCACCTTGAACGGCGGTAACGTCGCGACCCGCTGATCGGTCGCGGGTTCGAGCAATGTTGCATCTTGTTCAGCAAACTCAATCATTTTGTCGATGCTCCGGCAGCGCTGCCAAATGGGCCGAGAAAACCCACGACTCATCTGCGAGCCGAGGAGATTCCCCGCGTTCGCGCCCAAATCGTAACGGTATTTTCGGTACGCGAATATGACAAAATTATTTTGCCTGACAGCACTCTGTCAAGAAAAAACTCTCTGAGGGCTCGTCGAACTGCCGCGTCGTGATCATTTTGTAAGCGCCACTTGATTTCAGGCGATTGTTGGAACGACAGACATTTCAGGGAAGATGGGCGAAAAGGCCGGACTACTCGTGCGTTCCGCTGCGGCGCTCGTTGCCTTTGCAGAAATATTGCGGACTGGCCACCTGCTACGACTCGGCCTAAGATGTTCGGCTTTCACGGACTCGACGGGCGCGGAAAACATGGGAGCCGTCAT
>JBFWWY010000221.1:0-6079 GCA_050245935.1 Phycisphaerae bacterium
GTGCTGATAACACTGGCACTGATCGCGATCGCGGTTCTTTTCATCATCGCCGCAATCTTCGGCCCCGACAGCGTGGGCCTGCACTTCCTGCCGCCGGCCGCCTTTGCCGTTTGTGCAACGGTTTTTTCGGCGGGAGCCGTGCTCTTCACCGGCTGGACGATGCTCAAATTCCTGCCCACGCGGAACGATCGCATCGTCATCGGGTTGCGCAAAGTCGTACGTGAACAGATTGAACCGCTCGAAGCGCGAGTTGCCCAGCTCGATGATGAGGCACTGCGCGCGAAGACAACCGAGTTCAAACGAAGATTCTCAGACGGGGAGTCGCTCGCCTCGATCCGTCCCGAGGCCTACGCCTGCGTGCGCGAAGCGTCCAAACGCGCGCGCGCACACCGGCAGTACGAATGCCAGCTCATTGGCGGCAATGTCATCGAGAACAACAGCGTCGCGGAAATGCGCACCGGCGAAGGCAAGACCATCGTCTGCTACATGGCCAACTACATGAAGGCCATCCAGGGACTCAAGGTCCACATGGTCACCGTCAACGACTACCTGGTGAAACGCGACGCCGAATTCTGCAAGCCGATCTTCGATCTTCTCGACGTTTCGGTAGGCTACATCACGTCAGACATGCCGCCGGTCGGGCCCGGGGTGGAAGTGCGCCGCGCGGCCTATGCCTGCGACATCACCTACGGCACAAACAGCGAATTCGGCTTCGATTATCTCCGCGACAATATGAAGATCTACCGTCGGGAGCAGATGCAGGGGAAGCAGGACTTTGCCGTCGTCGATGAAGTGGACAGCATTCTGATCGACGAAGCACGCACCCCGCTGATCATCTCCGGCCCCGCGCACGACGACGTCAGCAATTATCGCCGCGCGGACAACATCGCACGCATCCTCGTCAAGAAGCAGCAGGATGCCAATCGCGATATGGCAGCCCGCATCGATCAGGTCGAACGTACAGCGCCAAAAGACGTTCAGCAGAATCCGAAATTCAAGGACGGTATCAAGAAATTCCGCACCGACCCGTTCTGGCTCTCGTCCGACGAAGCCGAAGCGATCGGCCACATGCAGTATTTCGTGGTCGAGATGGATTCCAAACGTGCGAACATGACCGAGCATGGTGCCAAACTCGCGCAGCAGGAGCTCGGCATCGGCACGTTTTACGACAGCAAGAACATGAATTGGCCGCACTATCTCGACAACTCGCTCCGCGCCCACCAGACCTACGTGCGCGACAAAGAATACGTGGTCCAGGAAGGCCAGGTCATCATTGTCGACGAATTCACCGGCCGACTCATGCACGGTCGACAGTGGTCCGACGGCTTGCATCAGGCAGTGGAAGCGAAAGAAGGCGTCCAGATCAAGCAGGAAACGCAGACCCTCGCGACGATCACGCTTCAGAACCTCTTCAAAATGTACAAGCATCTCGCGGGCATGACGGGTACCGCGATGACCGAAGCCGAAGAGTTCATGAAGATCTACAAGCTCGACGTCGTCGCAATCCCCACCAATAAGCCGATCCGCCGACTCGACTACAACGACAAGATCTACAAGACGATTGACAACAAGTTCGACGCGATTGTTGAAGAAATCCGCTCCTATTCGCAGGAAGGTCATCCGGCCGATCCGTGGTCGCTCCATGACATGCTCAAGCAGGCGGACCGCGAACTCGCCAAACTGGAGTCGAGCGACACCGACGTCGACAAAGCCGCCATCGCCGAGCAGCGCGCAACGATCAGCAAGGCACTCGCCGAGTTCAATGACGGGAAAGGTCCGGAAGAGGCGCTCGCGCGCGCCTATGGGGACATTCTCCCTGTCGAGTTGCAGGGACGTCCGGTCCTTGTCGGTACCGCCAGCGTCGAGTCGTCTGAGCGGCTCTGTCAGCTTTTAACGCGTAAATACGGAATCGAGCACGAAGTGCTCAACGCGAAGAATCACGCCCGCGAAGCGGAGATTGTCGCCAAAGCCGGCCGCCAGCAGGAAATGGTGCGCGGCAAAAAGAAATCAATCTGCGGTGCGGTCACCATCGCAACCAACATGGCCGGCCGCGGGACCGACATCGTCCTCGGCCCCGGCGTTGCCAAGCTCGGCGGGCTGCACGTTGTCGGCACCGAGCGCCACGAAAGCCGACGCATCGACAATCAGCTCCGCGGTCGTTGCGGCCGTCAGGGAGATCCCGGCAGTTCGCGGTTCTTCCTTTCCATGGACGATCCGCTACTTCGGCTTTTCATGGGCGAGTGGGTGCTGAAAATGCTCAACATGCTCGGCTTTGAAGAGGGCATGGCAATTGAGGACAAACGCCTCAATCGCGGCATCGAAAACGCGCAGAAGAAGGTCGAAGAGCGCAATTTCGCACAGCGGAAAAACCTCCTCGAGTACGACGAGGTCATGGACCATCAGCGAAAGACCTTCTACACCACGCGACAGAAAGTCGTCGAAGGACGCGGTCTTTCCGAGATGATCTGGAAAATGATTGACGAGTCGGTCGCGGATGCCATTGACCGGTACTACGACCCGCTTTATCCGGCCCGTTGTGTCGAGGAATGGGTCGCGCAGCATCTCGGGGTTCATATTGATCCCGACAAACTCGACATCAGTGACTTCAATAACCTGACGGCGGAAGTCCGCGAAATGGCGCAGTACGAATTGCGCAGCTCCGTTCAGCGAACCTTCGGCGAGTACATCGACACCGACATCGGGCCTGACGAATGGGACGTGCGCGGCTTCCAGGCCTGGGCAGAGCAGTACGGCGTCAATTTCACGCAGAATCAGGTCAAGAGCAGCGATCCCTACGAATTGCTGGAAAAAGTTCTCGATGGCGCGAGCAAGACGATCGAGAACACCGACCTGACACCGTTGCAGCAGTACATCGACCCGCTCTACGCCAAAGCGCGGCTTGTCCGCTGGGCGCGCGAGAAGTTCGACGTGGATATGACCGTCGATGATCTGCGGCAGGCCACGCACGATGAAGCCGAAGAGATCATTCGCGACAAAATGCGCGAGGTCTATCGTCGCCGCGAAATCGAGTATCCGGTGGACGCGATTCTCAGTTTCGCCATGCAGCGCGGCGGCCAGAACCGCAACGAAGTTTGCACCATCATCGCCAACTGGGCGAATCGCAAGTTCGGCACAAACTGGACCTATGAACATCTGACCGGCAAAGAGCCGAAGGAAATCTTCGCAGAGCTGACAGCACTCAACAAAGAAGCGCAGGTACACGGCTACTTCGACAAAGAGATCGACAAAGCGATCGCCGAGCACCCCGGCGCGGAACTGGAAGAGTGGGCGAAGTCGCGTTTCGGCGAAATCCTCGATTCTCACCCGCTGACGTCGGACGACTCCGAGGTCGAAGTCGACGTCCGCGAATCGCTTCGCGCGTGCTATCGAGAAATGCTGCGTTATGAGTTGAGTTACATCGAGCGGCTGGTGCTGATCAACACGCTCGACGCGGTCTGGAAAGACAACATGTATTCGATGGATCTCCTGCGACACAGCATCGGCTTGCGCGGTTACGCGGAGAAAGACCCGAAAATCGAGTACAAGCGCGAAGGTACGCGTATCTTCAACGAAATGCTCAGCAACATTCGCGAGCGCGTAACGGATTTGATCTTCAAAGTTCAAATGTCTCCAGGACCCGGCGGCGGCGGTGCAGCAGGAGGCGGAACCCCCGCGCGACCAGGGCCCTCCGACGAAGGCGGCGGGGGCATGGCGTACCAGAACACGAGCACGCAGCATGCCGACGCCACCGGTTCGGCTTATGCCAGTGCGGACCAGGATCGCGCCGCCGCCCAGCGCCCGCAAGGCGAAGCCGCGAAGCCGCAGACGATCAAACGCGACGAACCGAAAGTCGGCCGCAACGATCCATGTCCCTGCGGCAGCGGCAAAAAGTTCAAGCAGTGCCACGGCAAAGCGGTGTAAAAAGTGGGGGACCGGTTCTCAACCGGTCTGCGGTGAAGTGGAGGACCGATTCTCAACCGGTCTGTGGTGAAGTGGAGGACCGATTCTCAACCGCGTTATCGGTGTAAGAGGTGGGGAACCGGTTCTTAACCGGTTTATCCGTGTAAGAAGTGGGGGAGTAGTGGGGGAGAAGTGGGGGACCGGTTCTCAACCGGTCTGTCTATGTGGCACCGGCGTCCCACCGGCGCAATTTTTGCAAAAACTGCCTCGTGTTGGCGTAGGAACTAAGTGTGCGAATGCTTTTTCTTGGTTCGTCGGGGCTGTTTCATGCCAGCAATCAATCCGCAGATTGTCCACGGTGTGGATTCGGTACGAAATGCCATTGCGATCGTAAACGAGTATCATTTTCAATCAGCAGGTTTTCCAATCATCGGGTCGGGGTCCGGAAATCGTTCTGTCGATCGGGCGCTCGGCTTCATGTTGGAAGAATTCGCGAGAATTGAAAGTGATGCGACGGTTACCGTCGTTCGCCACGAAAAAGTGCAACGGCGCATTTGCGCAGTGTTCTTGATTGACCTGAACACGAAAAATTCCAGCGATTAAGTCGAGACAATTGAACAACAAATTCCCCGAATACCCTTTCGCCTCGCATTATCTCGACATCGACGGTCTGCGCATGCATTACCTCGACGAAGGCAATGGCCCGCCGGTGGTCATGGTGCACGGCAATCCATCCTGGTCGTACTATTACCGCAATCTCGTCGCGCAGCTTCGCGACCGCTTTCGCTGCATCGTCCCCGATCACATCGGCTGCGGACTGTCCGACAAGCCGGGTGACGACAGATACGAATACACGCTGGAGCGCCGCGTCACGGACTTGGAAAAACTGCTCGATTCGCTCAACGTGCGCGAAAATATCACGTGGATTGTGCACGACTGGGGCGGCATGATCGGCCTGACGACCGCACTGCGAAATTTTGACGGCATCGCGCGCGTCGTCGTGCTGAACACCAGCGGCTTTTTCAAACCCGCGACAAAATCGTTGCCCTGGCAATTGCGCCTCACGCGCAGTCCGCTTGGCGCATTGCTGGTCCAGGGCTGCAACCTGTTTGCGGTTGGCGCGACGTGGACCGGCACAAAAACCGGCATGCCGCGCGCGATTCGCAAAGCGTACTGCGCGCCGTACAACTCCTGGTCCAATCGCATCGCGACACTGCGATTTGTGCAGGATATTCCACTAACCTCGCAAGATCGCAGCTACGCGCTCGTGAAATGGACGGACGACAATCTGCACAAACTTGCGCAGAAGCCAATGATGATCGCGTGGGGCCGCCACGATTTCGTGTTCGACGATCATTTTCTCCACGAATGGCAACGCCGATTTCCAAATGTGCCAACGCACATTTTCGAATACGCCGGACACTACGTGCTCGAAGACGCCGCCGACGAACTCATCCCACTGATTGACAACTTCTTACAGGAAAGAAGCGTCACCGAACGCGGAAGCGCAGCCGCTCGACCCTCAACCCTAAACCCTCAACCCTCCTAATGCCCTCAACCCCCAACCCTCAACCCTTGACCCTCCCCGTCGTCAACATCGCCGCACGTTTCTTCGACGCAGCGCGACAATATCCGACCAAAGATGCCATCCGCGAACCGATTGCCGGCACGCAGGAAATGCGCGCGACGACGTTTGCGGAACTCGCGCGACTTGTCGGCGATTACAGCGATCGCCTGCAGCGTGTCGGCGTCGCGCGCGGCATGCGCACGTTGCTGTTTGTTCCGCCGGGACGCGATTTTTTCGCGCTCACGTTCGCACTCTTCAACATCGGCGCAGTGCCGGTCATGATCGACCCCGGCATAGGGGCGCAGCAAATGGGAAAATGCCTGACCACCGTCGATGTGCAGGCCTTCATCGGCGTGCCCAAGGCGCACGTGTTTCGGCTGTTGTATCGACGCGTTTTTCGCAACCTTCGCGCGTGTATTACGGTCGGCAAGCGCTGGTTCTGGGGCGGGCACACACTCGACGCGATTCCCGCAAACCGCGACGAAAGCCGCGAAATCCCAACAAGCTGCGTGGCACCAACGCTGGCTGACGAAACGGCCGCCATTCTGTTCACCAGCGGCAGCACCGGTGCCGCGATAGGCGTCGTCTATACGCACGGCATTTTCAATGCTC
>JBFWWY010000222.1:0-6059 GCA_050245935.1 Phycisphaerae bacterium
CGGAAGCTGTGCTAAGTTTGGTTGACACTACTGATTTCCAATCGTTGCTTGAGGGCTTTGTAATCCGTTTTGCCGGTGCCAAGCGTGGGAATTTCATCGATTCGCTCGACACGGGAGATATTATGCAGCGCCGACAAGTGCGCAGCGCGAATCAACTGATTCGCTTCCTGCCGATCCATCGGCGCAACGGTAAACAATACGATTTCCGGGTGTTCTTCGCTGGGCGTCGCTTCGACGGCGAGTAACGGCCCGTCGTCGCCGTTTTCCGTGACGGCAGCGAGCAGCACCGATTCAATCGCCGGCAAGGAGATCATCTCGCCGCCGAGCTTGATAAACCGCTTGAGCCGTCCGCGGAACGTGAGGACGCCTTCGGAATCACGCGTGACGAGATCGCCGGTCTTGTACCATTGCTTGCCATCGTATTGAACAAACGGCGAAGGGGCGTCGCCGAGATAGCCGGCGAATACGGAGGGGCCGCGAACAAGCAGCATCCCGGTTTCATTTTCAGCTACGGGCTGCTGCCGCTCGATGTCGATAATCGCGGCTTCATAGCTGGGAAGCAATCTGCCGATCGTCCCGGGCTGCGGGTCGGCTTCCGTATTTGCGGCAATGATCGGGGAACATTCGGTGACGCCATACCCTTCGAGCACGAGGCAATCGGGGCAGCGGCGCTCGATGAGCTCGTAGGTGGCCTGAGGACATTTTTCTGCACCGGTGACCACAAGTCGCAGCGTATCAAGCTGGCCGTCCTGCGACGAGCGCAGAATCGAGGATAAAAATGTCGGCGTGCCGACCATTACCGTCGCGCGATACGCTTCAATCATTTTCGCAAGGACCCAGCCTTCGGTCGGATTCGCGTGATAGGCCACGCGGATCCCCGAAACAAGCGGCAGCACGGAAGTAATCGAAATGCCGAAGGAATGAAACGGCGGTAGGAATCCCAGCAACCTGTCACAATCCCGCAGCGTGACGATCTTCAAGACGTCGCGAAGATTGGTGAGAATGTTCAGGTGAGACAAGGGTACAGCTTTCGGAAGTGCTTCCGAACCACTGGTCAGCAAAATGGCCGCCGTATCGGTCACGCGTGCAGTGCGAAGTCGACCGGGAAAGAAGCGTGCCTGCAGCGCGGCCCCGATCTTCTGCATCAGCCCGAGCTTCTTGCGCTCTTCTTCGAGCAGCACGAGCTTTTCGCGGATCGCGGAAAGATCCGTTCCCTGTGATTCGATGCGCCGTACAAGTGCACCCGCAGTCATGACTTTTTGAACGCCGGTCAGTTCCAGGGCGTGCGCGATATTGCGTGCTCCGGTCGTCCAATTCACCAGCACCGGCGTTTTGCCGGCAAAAAGCGTCGCGAGGTAGGTAATGGTCGCACCCACGGATGCGGGCAGCATGATGCCGACACAATCGCCGGGGTAGGCGGCGATCATGGGTCGCAGAGCGAATATCGCGGTCAGTACGTCACGATAGGTGCGGACGCCGGCCAACTGATCCGCGAGCAGCGCGTTTTTCGGACGCCGAAGAGCTTGTCGCAGGAACACGGCAGGGATCGTCGCGCCGTCGGGAATGATGACTTCAGACGCTGCCTGTTCGTTTGCAAACCACTGCGCGGGGACAGCCGCCAGATCGACGGGCCGCGCGCCCGACGATTGACCGCGTGCCGCGAGAATGACGTCGCCAACGGTTTTCAGCGATGCCACGTCCGCTGTGTGGAAGCCGAATTCGTTGCCGAGCCAGACAAGCAATTCGGCGCGTGCGAGCGAATCCATACCGAGATCTTCGCCGAGCCGTTGATCGAACTGCAACTCGGGGTTCGTTGCGCGGCCGTTCTCGATCTGCGGACGGTCTACTTTGAGCAGTGTCGCGAGATATTCCAGTACGATGCGCCGCGTCGACTCCGGAACATCCTCGGGTGCCCCGCCAACTCCGCTGATCTTCGGTTCGGGTAAGTCCCGGCGCCCGCCATGTTCCCAGTGGGTATAGGGCACGTAACGCGCGGGGGGCGCGTCTTCGTTGTAATACGTTTCCAGAAATGCGTTCAACGTCTTCACGTCGGCGTGACGCGGCAGATTCTCCGGCTCCCACATTTCAATCGAAACGTCGCGGCGCGGCGCAAAAAATAACAGATTCTTCAGCAATGTGCGGATGTGCCGCTTTATGCCGCCGAGAAGGTTCGGATACTCGCCGGTCGCGAAACTGAAGCTGCTTCCCCACAGACCCCGCGTGCGGATCAGGACGACCCGACAGCCCGGCGCTTGCTCGAGAATACGTTTCACCGCTGTATTGCCGCGTAAATCCTCCAGCTTGGAGCGGTACAAATGTCCCGAGGGATACAGGAGGATGTTCTCGTTGTTCCGGAGCGCCTCAGCGCAACGGTCCACCACTCCCGCGACCGCATCGCGTGCTTCGGGCCCGTGCTTTGACATGTCGGAAATGCGCAATACGCCGACATGATCCGCGAACCAGCGAACGATCGGCCGATCCATCTGATCCGCGTCGGCAAGCGGCCGCGGACGAAACCGTTTGAATAAGCGTGCCACGACGATGAGGGGATCAATGATGGCAGGATGATTGGGAAGAAAAAGAATGCCTGATCGACCGCGTTGCGCAACGTCGCGAAACCCGCGCGCGCGAATCCGATAGCGCAAACGCAGCAACAGCAGGACGAAGGTGCCGACCAACCAGTCAATCACCCCTGTAACGATAGCGGGACGACCGAGGTTGTACAGACGGACGCACCTCGCGAATCAAGGCGGACAACGGGATGGTGTCGCATGCGACGCACTGCGGCGAAATTCACAACTGCGACGTATCGGATGTGGACTTTATATCAGATGACTTGCGCTCGACGATCTTCGGTTGATAGAGCACGCCTGGCGCAACCGACTCACCGAGCGATATGAGCGTAAACGCCAGTCGCTGAATCTGAACAGAAGGATCGCGGTAGGCGTTCGCGTAATAGTTCCGGCAATGTTTCCGGAGAAGCGTGGCGGCATTTCCCTCGGTTTTCGTTGCTGACAACTTTCCAAACTCGCGCTCGTAAACGAGCAGATGCGCGGGCAATCCACCCAGCTTGGTGCCCCACCATGTCTCGTCCGTCCAGAGTCCGTCAGCGAAGCCATCCACGATGGTTGCAACGACTTCTTGCATTTCGCGCTGCACTCGTTCGCGACGCGGCGCGTCGTAGTGAGGCAGCCCCGATACATAGGCTTCCATCAGGTAGAAGAGAACCGTTGGCGCGCCCTCGCGAAACGGCGGCGTTGTCGCTTCGCCGCGGTAGTCGAATTGCAGCAGCCAGTCGATCGCGTCATTCGCCGCGGTGCGGTACTCGTCCGTCCCGGTCACGCCGTACATCTGATAGAAGAGCGCTGCGTTCAACGCGGTCGAGCACCACCATTCATCTTCGGACAATTCCCAGATGCCGTCCGTGATGCCGCCGCTTTCGCGCACATAAGAGGAGAGGATGCGTCGGGCGTATTGTTCGAGCGAATTCAGACAAGCGGCTTGCAGTTTTGGATCGCGCGTACGCTGCGCCACCGCAAGCACGCCCATCGCAATACTGGCGCTATCCGCGGAATACCACTCGCCCTGCTCGCTGCCGGGCGTTCGATGATATCCCATGTAGTACGCGCCCGTCGGCTGCATGTCGCTTTGGGCTTCCATCATCTTCTGTGCCCACGCGCCGGCTGCATCCAGATACCGGGTCTGTTGCGTCTGATCAAATGCGACACACAACGCACGTACCAAATATGAATGAATGAATTCCTGTGTGACCCGCGGATTCCGCAGGGCGGCAACCGCCTCTTCTGCCAGTGCCAAGAAATCAGCCCGAAAGTCGTCTTGCGATCGCACCCCTTCCCCCGCAGGGCCGGGACCATGAAATGTGATCTCGTCAATTCTGAATTGACCGATCCCGGATACGCGAATGGCGATTCGGAACGACGCAGCAGCGGAATCGCCCGGCAGGGCAATCAGCAACTCGTCGTGAAACGGAAAACTGCGCTTCGAAATCTGTCGACCCTTGGCGTTGTACTCCAACAGATAGACGCTGACATTCAACGTATCCTCCACCTCGCCGCGCACTTCACACGCCGCGTTGGTCTGAGGCTGTAACTGGAGCATGACGTCCGGCGCGGCAGATTCGAAAGACTTCGATCCGGTACTGATATACAGATGTCCTTCGTCTGCGATCGACTCTCCCCGCAGTGACGATCCTTCCCAGGAAACGCTGATCGTTTTGGAATTCGGCCATGACCACAGCGAGTGATCTTCCAGGAGCGACGTGGATTGCGTATTGCGCTGGAGTGTCCAGCAGGGAAAATCGGCGAGATACGGGATGGCACGCAAACGGTGATTCCGCCAGGCGATCCGCAGCTTTTCGGCGAACGTCCCGCTCTGTTGCGTCTGTTCCTTCAAAAGGTCAAGGACGGGCTGATTTTCTTCAAGCCAGCGCTTCCAGGAGCTCATCGACGCGACACGTTCGTACAGCGCATCAACGGTCGCGCGCAGCGGGTCGTCCTGGGGCAGGCGATGATGGAGAAAGACCACGAAATTCGCATCGACCACGGGCCGGCGAAGTTGTCCGCCAAGCCACTCGCGCGCAGTGCCAATTTCCTTTTCGCTGACGAGACCGGCCGCCTGCAACGCCGGCAGGAGCCCAAGATTGACCAATGCCGGCAGGTCGCGCAGTTTCGCGAAGCGCAAGGCTTTGCCGTAGCCTTCAAAGTAAGGGTTGTAAAAATCAACGCGCTCGTGAAGTGCGACCAAGACCCCCGGCGCGAGTTTCTTGTGGCCGATCCGCCGGGGAATGTCGCCCATGTCGATCCGCGCGACCACCGGACGGGTCAGCGCGAGCTCGTCGAAGACAAAAACCGGCCCGTTGCGCTGACCGAAGTATGCGCGCTGCCCGATTCCCCCTGCGGAAAATCCAAGTTCCGTCTTGAGCTCTCTTGCGAGCGCGCCGATTGCGTCACCCTGCTTCGCCCACGGGTGTGCGTTGGGCTGTGACCAGCTATGGAGTGCTTCGTTGTCGGCCCGGTAGGCATGCAATTCGCTGCTGATCCCGTGGTAAAGCCGTTGCCGTTCATCGCTTCCAAACAGAAGCTCAATCGGCTGAAGCGGCAGCGTCATGCCCACCAGACAACTGACAATCAAAAGACGTGCCGCGACGACAACCGAAAGCCGCCTCGTCACGAAGAGGCCCGCAAGCAACTCGGTTCCAAGACCCGCAAGACTGAGAAGGACAAGCAGGAGCGGCGGAAGCCAGAATCTTCCGTGCATGAAATCGCCACCTACGGAGATCACGTAAACTGAATAAAGTATGGCGGTCAGAATCATCGCGGCGCGACCGGCATATTCGCGGCGATTGCCGGCGGCGAGATATTTTGCGGATGCCGCAACAATCGCCAACAAAAGCAACCACTGCACGCCGTACGCAAGCATGAGATCCCGCAGATACGCGAAACCCTGGGGCCATAGCTGATCGATTCCAGTCTTCGCGTAATAGGTGTTGGGGAGCAACGCTGCGTAGTAGTCAATTCGCCAGGCTTCGAGCAACAAGTTGGGTATCGCGATCAAACATGTCACGACCACGCCGCGCCAAATTCCTGCAAAAAGAAAACACCAGGCGATCAGGACAAAACTGACAATCGCGAGATCAGGTCGAATCATCGGACCGATGGCGCCGAGAAAACTGACCTGCAGCAGACCGCTGGACGGCAGCAGGAAACACCGTGCGACCCAGACGGTGTAGAGGATCACAAGCGGCGTTTCGAGGCCCGACGTGAAGAAGTAGTGAAAAGGCGCCAGACAAACGACCAGAATCAGCGGGACGTTGAGATTGCTCCGATCGTCAGCCACACGGAAGTCGCTTGCGTGGTCCAGAGAGACGCGACGATTCAGGAATAAGATGGTCACCAGCGCGACAAATGTGAGAATGTGACTGAGCAGGAGGACCGTCTGCTCCGCACTGAACGTTGAACCCGTTACGCGCAAGAGCGTCCACCGCACCGCCGCGAGCGTGGCGAACCACGCGATGCTGGTACATCCTTCTACATATTCAC
>JBFWWY010000223.1:0-6054 GCA_050245935.1 Phycisphaerae bacterium
ACCGGGAGAGCGCCCCCGCGAAGGAAAAGGGTCGATCGCCGCTTATCTCGCGGCGGTTCGCACCAGTAGTTTTCAGTTGCTGAACCTCGGCAACCTTGTCACGCTCGGCATCGTGATCGGTCTCCTCGGCGCGTCATTTGTGCTCTGGTTTGCAGGTGCGTACGGCTTGATCGGCCTCGCGATGATCTACGCGTATTACGCTGCATTCCTGCTGAATGTTGCGCAGGACGCGGCTGGCGGCGAAGATGAGCTGACGCAGCCGCCGCTCGAACATGGCCTGTGGGACGGCATCTTTTTCCCCGCATTGCAATTCGGGCTGACGTATCTGGTGACGCGCGTCCCCGCGTGGGCCTATCTCGCCACCATGCTGGCGCAGTACGACGCCGAACTCATCGGCGCGGCCGCCGAAAATCCGTTTCAGACGCTGCTTGATGCGGGACTGACGAAAGAACTCGCGATCTACACCGGCTTGCTTTTCGCAGGCATTTTGTTGTGGCCGATGTACATCCTGATCGTCGCGGTCGGCGGCAGCATCTTCGGCATTTCGCGGTTTGATCTTGTGATGCGCACGATTCTGCAAACGCTGCCGGCGTACCTCGTGACGGTGGGTTTGGTTTATCTCGCGCAGGCGCTGCCGATCGCGGGCGCGGCGATTCAACACGCGGCGCTCCAAGACAATTCGAGCTTCATGCAAAGCGCCGGCATTCATCTGTCACAAACGGCATTGAATGTCGTCGCGATGGTCATCGCGATGCGGGCAATCGGCCTGTACTACCATCACTTCAAGCGCAAGTTTGCCTGGTCGTGGGGTTGATGCGGTGCGTAGCGCAAGAAGTTCCCCGTCCCGCTACAGCGATGGAGCGCCGGCGCGCCACGAGAAAGCGATCACGCGTAACTGCGATCAGCAGGGTGGCAGCTATGCGTGAATCGCGTCCACAATCGCAAAGGCTTTGTCGAGTCGCGTAACCGATAGCACGGTTTGCACGTGCTGACTCGGCGCGACGATCGCGAACTCACGGCCTTGTCGTTTCAGCATCGTCAGCATTTCCACCAGCAAACCCAGCCCGCATGAGTCGATCATGACGACGTCGCGCAAGTCCGCGTAAACGCGCTTGCCCGGTGAGTCCACCTGCGCCAGCCACGAGGCACGAATATCCGGCACGACAGCAGCAACGATTTTTCGCGCGCCTGTCAGCAGGAGCGTAGGGGACCCCGTCGGCGTCATCATGCAATTTTGTCCTCTTTATGAGTTCAGGTAACCAATACCGAAACGTCTGATAACTACAAATCGGCGACGAGCGATACGAATCACGGGCTTTCGACAATCCCGTCTAGCGGTCGCAATAGAAAGATAACAATAGAAAAGAAAGAGAGTTACAAAAAAATTACAGGCTGAGATCGACAAATTCGAAGAACATGTTTTAATCAACTGTTTGAAACAAGTGAATCAGGCTTGGAAGGTGAATCGATCGTGCCGAAGCAAGAGCAACACGCGACGCGGGATCGCCTGATTGAAGCAGCAGGTAAGCTGTTCGCCCGCTACGGCTATCAGCGAACGCAAATTCGTGAAATCTGCAAAGTGGCAAACGTCAACATCGCCGCTGTGAATTACCATTTTCGCGACAAGGCCGGGCTCTATCGGTCGGTGCTCAAGTTTGCGCACGAATGCGCGCATGACACGCTCGAAAACATGCTGGAAGCGATTCCGCAGTCCGCCACGCCGGATGAGAAACTGCGAAACTTCATCACCTCGTTTTTGAAGCGAACATTGGCCGCCGGCCGCCCCGCGTGGCATGGAAAGCTCGTCGCGCGCGAAATGATCGAACCCAGTCCTGCATTGGAAGAATTTGTCGACGCCGACATCGCACCGCGGTTTGGCATTCTGTGCGGCATTATTGCCGATTGTCTCGGTGTGGCCGCGAGCGCCGAGACGGTGCGGTGGCATGCCGCAAGTGTGATCGCCCAGTGCCTCTTCTGGGAGCACAATCGACCGGTCATTCAGCGCTTGTACACGGACTTGGAATACAACGCGGAGCAGATCGACTTCATCGCCGATCATGTCGCGACATTTTGTATCAACGCAATGCGCGTCGCGCGCGAAAACCGCGCACGGTGCGAATCATGAATCGCATTGCACTGAAAATGCTGATCGGTGATCGTGCCAAATACGTCGGACTCATTTTCGGCATCATGTTCGCGACGTTGCTCATGTCTCAGCAAATGTCGATCTTCGTTGGAATTCTTTCACGAACCGCCAGCCAGATCAGGGATATTCCTGAGGCTGCGATCTGGGTGATGGATCCGCGCGTGCAATTTGTGGACGAAGTGGAGCCGTTGCCCGACACCGCCGTCGGTCGTGTGCGCGGCGTTCCCGGAGTCGAGTGGGCCGTGCCGTTGTACAAAGGACAGGCCATTGCCCGCGCCGCGGACGGGTTGCTGCAACAAGTGATACTGATGGGGCTCGACGATGCCACCTTGACCGGTGCCCCGAGGAAAATGCTGCTCGGCGACCTGAAAAATCTCCGGGAACCGGATGCGCTGATCATGGACAGTGCCGGCTTCCGGCACATCTGGCCGGATGAGGAACTCTCATTGGGGAAGGTGATCGAACTCAATGAACGCCGCGCGAAGATTGTCGGCATTTGTGAATCCGCGCCGCCGTTTATGACCGCACCCGTTGTATTCACGCGTTATTCGCTGGCAGCGCAATACGTTCCGCAGAAGCGCAATCAGTTGTCGTTTGTCCTGGTTCGTCCCGAACAGGGCGCGAATGAGGACGCGCTTTGCAGTGCGATCGAAGCGCAGACGGGACTTGTGGCACTCCGCTCCCAGCAGTTCATCTGGAAGACGCTTAGTTATTACTTGCGGCGCACCGGCATTCCCATCAATTTCGGCATCACCATTCTCCTCGGCTTCATCGTCGGGGCCGCGATTACCGGTCAGACGTTTTTTCTCTTCATCGTCGACAATATGCGGCAATTCGGCGCACTGAAGGCGATCGGCGTCAGCAACGGCCGAATTCTGATGATGGTGCTGCTGCAAGCGGCCGTCGTCGGGTTGATCGGATATGGAATCGGCATCGGGCTCGCTGCGCTGTTTTTCGAAACCACCAATGCGAAAGTTCCGAATCTGCGGGGAATTCGTCTGCTCTGGCAGGTGATGATGATCGCGTTCGGCGCGATGACAGTCATTATTACGCTGGTCAGCGTGATCAGTATTCGTCGCGTCCTCGTCACCGACCCCGCGGAGGTGTTCCGTGGCTGATGCGATGAAAGACCTCGCAGAACCGACGCGCAGTCAGAATGATCTCGCAATTGCCTGCAAAGGCGTGGGCAAGGAGTTTCGCAGCGGCGATCGAATCACGGTCGCATTGAAAGACGTTGATATCGAAATCCCCTACGGCGAAATTTCGATGCTGGTCGGCCCGTCAGGGTCCGGCAAAACAACGCTGATTTCGATCCTTGCAGGCATATTGACGCCGACGCGCGGGACCGTGCGCGTGCTGGGATTCGAGCTTCACAAACTTTCCAAGCGTCAACAGGTGCGATTTCGGCGGGAGAATGTCGGTTTCATTTTTCAGCAGTTCAATCTGCTCCCGGCACTGACGGCCTCCGAGAATGCTGCCGTACCGCTGATCGCACAGGGCATGCCGTTTGCAAAAGCGGTTCGGCGCGCTCGTGAAGTCCTCGAACATCTCGACATGGCACGCAACGTTGACAAGTTTCCGAAGCAACTCTCAGGCGGCGAGCAGCAGCGTGTGGCAATTGCTCGCGCGCTGGTGCACGAACCGCGTCTGATGGTGTGTGACGAACCGACAGCGTCCTTGGATGCGACAACCGGCCATCGCGTCATGGAGCTATTGCGCGAGATCGCACTGGCCGCCGATCGCGCAGTGCTCGTCGTGACGCACGACAATCGCATTTTCGAATTCGCCGACCGTATCGCGCACATGGACAGCGGGCAGATCACGGACATCCAGATTAACGATTCAGTGGAAAGCGGGGAGCCGCATGTTTAGACGTGCTTGCAGAGGCGTATTTGCGTGGGGAATTCCGATCGTCGCCGCCAGTATGCTGGCGTTCGCGGTCTTTGCGTCCGTCCGGTCACAGCAGAAGCGCGAGCACGTGGATCCTCCTTTCGCACCGCCTACCAACCCGTACGCGGATGCCGTCGCCGCAACCGGGATTGTTGAGCCGAACACCGAAAACATCGGGATCGGGGTGCAACGGCCCGGCGTCGTGCGCGAAATGTTCGTCGAAGTTGGTGACGCGGTCGCAAAAGGCGACAAACTCTTCCAGATTGACGATACCAAAGAGCGGGCGTTGCTCGCAGTGCGACAACAGCGACTCGACGTCGCGACCGCGCAGTGGAATGAACTGCGCGACTATCCCCGCACGGAAGAGATTCCGCCGGCCCAAGCCGTGATCGCAGCAGCCAGTGCAAATATTGTCGACGCGGAGGCGAACCTCGCGGATCAGCAGCGACAACTGCGATTCATCGAGCAGGCGCGACAGCGAAATGCCGCGACCGAAGATGAAGTCGAAGCGCAACAGAACGCGGTGAAAATGGCGGAGGCGCAACTCACTGCGTCTCAGGCCCGCTTTCGCGGGGCCGAAGCGGATCTGTCACTGCTGAAGGCAGGAACGTTCGCGCCCCGGATCGCTGTCGCCGCAGCGCAGGTTGCCCAGGCGCGGGCGGAAATTGAAGAGATTCGCGCAGACGTTGAACTGCTCACCGTTCGTGCGCCGATCGCCGGCAAAGTGCTGCAGCGAAATATTCGCGTTGGCGAATATGCGCAGGCCGGCATGCTTTCTTCGCCTCTGATGGTGCTCGGCAATGTCGACCCGCTGCACGTGCGTGTGGATGTCGACGAAAATGATGCCGTTCGGGTTCGGGCCGGTGCGCCGGCCCGCGCGTACATTCGCGGCGATGCGCGCTTTTTTACGGATTTGGAATTCGTTCGCTTCGAACCCCTGGTTGTACCCAAACGATCCCTTTCGGGAATGGTCGGCGAACGGGTCGATACGCGTGTTTTGCAGGTCATTTATCGCTTTGACCCGGAAGAACTGCCGATCTACGTCGGTCAGCAGGTCGACGTGTATATCAGGGAAGGGGTCGCAGAAACGCAGCAACCCCAGCCGTCATAGCGTTATAACGGGGTCTGGGAGAGCGTATGCGGGGAGTTCTGCGACAGCCATTCGTGAATGGTCAGACCTTTGTTGATGATCACAATGACCGCGATGAGCCATAGCACCAGCGCCGCTTGGAAGGGACGATCATTGATCATCACTTCCGTGGGGCCGCTGACGAGTCCGTGCTCGACGAGAAACGCGAAACGGAAAATCGCGTAGACGACAATCGGCAAGGTGTAGATCAGATAGTTCGTGCCAAAATTCTTCAACGTGCGATCATCCATCGCGTAGAGCATGAAGCTGACCACCGCAATCCCCGCGGCGAGCGTCGTCATGTGATTCAGCAGTTCCGGTGTGTACAGACCGAGCGTCTTTCGATGCGTTCGGGCAGCATCGCCGTTGCCGCTGAGCGCATTCAATTCGCAGCGACGTTTGCTGAAACCCATGAACAGACACAGCGTAAACGTACAGGTCACCAGCCACGGTGAAATGACGGCATGCACCGCCACGGCACCGGCAATGGCGCGCAGGACAAACCCGAGGCCGATGACGATCACATCAATCAGTACTTGTTGCTTCAGCCAGAAAATGTAGAGCGCCTGCAGGATCAGGTATGCGACCGCGACAATAAAAAACTTCACATCGAGCAGAAAATAACTCGCGAGCAGCGCCACGATGCACAATCCGATTGCGAGCGACATCGCGCTCTGGACGGACACCTGGCCGGACGCGATCGGTCGATTCCGCTTTTTCGGATGTAGCTTATCCTCTTCGCGATCTCGCATGTCATTCACCTCATAAACCGTGCTGCTGAGCAGACAAAACGCAAGAAAGCCCAAGATTGCGTTTTGAACGCTGGTCAGGTCCCCGAGCTTCTGGGCGAACACAATTCCGGCGAAAAGGAAGACGTTTTTCGACCACT
>JBFWWY010000224.1:0-6053 GCA_050245935.1 Phycisphaerae bacterium
TGATTCCGCGAATTCGCCTGACCGTCAAAAGGAACGCAACATGAGGAACATCACCGCGATCATGCAGCGCGAACTCCTGGCGCTGTTCTGCTCGCCGATCGCGTACGTCGTGTTGGCCGGCTTTCTTCTAATAACAGGAATCGGCATGCTCGTCGGCCGAACATTTGAGCCCGGGAAACCTGCAACGCTGCGCGCGATTTTTGAACTCGCGCCGTTCGTCCTGACGATCATTATCCCGGCAATTACGATGCGGGCCATCAGCGAGGAATACCGCACCGGTACCATCGAATCGCTGACCACCGCACCCGTCACCGAATCGGAATTCGTTCTGGGAAAATATTGTGCCGGCGTTGTTTTCTTGCTCGTCATGCTGCTGGGAACGTCGGCCTATCTTGTCCTGATGGAGGTCTTCGGCAATCCTGATTGGGGCGCGTCTCTGTCCGCTTATCTCGGGCTGTTGTTTCTCGGAATGCTTTACCTCGCGGTCGGCCTGATGACCAGCAGTCTGACGAGCAATCAGATCATCGCCTGGATTTCCGCTGCGATTCCGCTGCTGTTGCTCGCGTTTCTGACGCTCTGGATCGTGACAAAAACCGATGGCGTCGCACGCGTCATCGCACAACAGATGAACTTCAAAGGCAGGTTCGACGAATTCGCGCGAGGCATCGTTTCTCTGGACGGCGTGGTTTTCTTTGTCGGGTCAATTCTTGTCTTTTTGTTTATTACCATCAAGATTGTGGAGTCACGACGATGGCGGTAACCGCTACTCCGACTGCCGGCAAGCGGCGCGCGGTCTACGGCTTGAATGTCGTGCTGCAGGCGGTGATCGCCGTCTGCATTCTCATATTCGCGATCTATATTGCGCAGCGCTTCAATCGGCAGGTTGATCTCACGCGCTCCGGCATCAACAGTTTGAGCCCCGGTACGCGCAAGCTCATTCAATCGCTGGACCAGCCGATCAAAATTACCGCCATGTACGGCACGTCACGGAAAAATGATGTCGTCGCCGAGACCAAAATCGGTCAGATTCGCGACTTGCTTGCACTCTATGATGACGCCGGCGGTGCCGAAATCTCGACGTTCATTCTTGATCCTGTCGAGGAGCAGGGTCGCATCAATGAAATCATCGAGCAATTGCCGAATAAGCCCGGCTACCGCGACGAGTGGCAGCCGCATCGAGCCGTCGTTGATAAGGCAAAGGAGCAGATTCCGGCTGTGGCTGTACTGGTCACAACCGAACTGCAGAAGCTTCGGGAGCTCGCGCAGGCCAACCCGCAACTGGAAACCACTCCTGGCTTCGCGGATATCCGCGCATACCTCGGACAGGTGCAGAAAAATGCCGCAAATCTCGAAGAATATCTGACACAACTCGAAACGCAGGTCACAACGCCTTACGGCGAAGTCGCTGGAAACATCAGGAATTTCTCCGTTCAGGCGGCCGAAGTTCTCGAAAATGTAAAAAGTTGGATGGAGCGCTCGGCGCGATCCATGCCGACCGGTTCGATCGAGTTGAAACAGTGGTTTACGAATGCGCCGCAGCGGCTGCTGGAGTCGATTGAGAACCTCAAAGCGCTGAACCGCGAATCGGAAAACCTCAAACCGGTCAGGGCCGAAGAAGTAATCGCCCAGCTACGCAGCGTAACGCCGATATTGATTGATACAGACGATGAAGCTGTGGTTGTATCATCTTCCGATATCTGGAAATATGACCAGCGCGACGCGGAAGCGAATGCCGAACCCAAAGAGAATTTTGAAGGAGAGGCCGCGGTTTCGTCGGCGATACTTCGTCTGACGCAGAAAGAAAAAACCGGCGTCATTTTCGTCCGCTACGGCGGCGTCGGACTTCTGGAGACCGATCCGCTGGAGCGGCAACTCGCATTGCAGCAGGGAATACGGGAACTGACGCCCCCGCTCTTTGAAAAGCTGGGCCGGATTCTTCGGCAACGAAATTTCGTCCCCGCCGAATGGGATGTGAAGCAATCACCGACACCTCCCGTATTGGAAGGCGTGGTTCGCACCGTCTATGTCGTGGTGCCTCCGCCCTCGCCGCAGCCGACGCGACCCGGTATGCCTCCCACAAATACCGGCATGTCGCCCGCGGATGTCAAGGTGGTTACGGATGCAATTGAAGCCGGCGGCAACGCGATCTTTCTGGCTGGTTGGCGGCGTCCGACCGTCCCGCAGGCCGGGGGCCTCGCTTCCTATGCCTACTCCAGTTATCTCGATGAGCAGTGGGGCATCTCGGTTGAATTCGATCATTTCGTCGTCGCATTTGTCGAAAATCCCCAGAAGGACGGCGTTTACCTTCCAATCACCCAGGACATCAGTTTTCTTCGCGCTCCGGATTCATTTCGGTGGGTCAAGCATCCGATCACCGAACCAATCCTGTCGCTCCCCGTGGGGTTTGTGCTCGTTTGCCCGTTACGCCCGGCGAAGGTCGATGACGGCGAGGAACCCCCGGCCGCATTGCAGACGCTCGCGCAGGTAACGGATGACAATGTGTGGGGAGTCGCCAACGTGATGACAACGTTGCAGCGTGATCTCACCGCTGACATGGGAACGCGTCCGTATCCGGATTCGATCCGCGCCCCGTTTGATGTGGTGACGATCGCGGAAAAAAAATCTGGCGCTGCGGACATGCGTATCATCGTCGTCGGTGCGCAGGATTTCATCTCCGACTCCATTGCAGATGCTTCGCTCGACATGATGACGGGATGGGGCCAGCGAATCAGAGTGCCGATCAACCCGGGTAACGTGGATTTCTTCGTCAACGCGTTGTACTGGCTCACGGGAGATGTCGATCGCATCGCCGTCGGTCCGCAATCCAATGATGTTCCGTTGCTGGAAAACCTCGGCGATCCCGAAACCCAGAAGGTACTCCAGATTTTTCTCGTCGGCATCTGGCCTGCAATGGCCTTGCTGTTCGGCGGCGTCGTCTGGTTTTTCCGCCGGAGGTAACGCACTCGATGAATCCGAAAACGACCCTCATTCTCCTGCTTTTGCTGGCGGCCTGCAGCGGCGTGTGGTACTTCGCGACGCGCACGCCCCAAACTGCACAGACAATCGAAACTGCCGACGTAAATGCCGATTCCGATGCCTTGTTCGGCGGCGCGATCGCTCCGGCAGATGTTCGCGGTCTGAAGCTTTCACGACCCAAACACAACGACCTCGTATTCTCAAGAGAAATCGTCGATGGGCAAAACTCATCCTGGCAACTTGAGTCTCCGGAAAATACGCCGATTCAAAGTGCGCAAGTGCAGAATCTGCTGCAGACGCTATTGAAAACGCGGATCGTAAAAGAGCTCGATTCGAAATCCTCCCCGTCCGACGGACAAGCATCTGGTATCGAAAATCCAGTGGCAACGGTGACGCTGACGTCCGTGAAGGACGATACATACACCGTGACGATCGGACGAAAGCCATCCTTGGCAGAGGGCAACATCGTTTGGGTAAGTACCACCGGCAATCTCGCGCTCCTGAATCGGGATCTCGAACCCATCGTTGCAAAGTCACTGACGGACTTCCTTTCCCCGACACTTTTCGACGTTTCGACTGGATCGGTAACCGGGCTTGTCATCAAAGATGAAAACCGCGAATTCGAGTTTCGACGTGAGCACGAGGATTGGCGAATTCAAAAGCCGATTGACGCCTACGCGGAAACTGCGAAGTTCAACCAGTTGCTCGACGCAGTTCGTAATCTCGCGGTCGCGGAGTTCGTCGAAGATCCGTCGGACTTTGACATCTATGGGCTGAGCAAGCCGACGCGAACCATTACGCTGTCGGTGGAAGGTGGCAAGAACGCAACGAGCGAGACACCCGCGATTGCTGCCGGGCCACAGACAAGTACCACGTTATACATCGGCTCGCCGACAGATCCCGCGGACACGAAGCGTTTCGTGCGGCTTGAGGACAGCAAGTGGATCGGACAAGTGTCGACCGCGGCATTAGCGAAAATCGCCCCTAAAGTGAACGAATTGCGGGATCGGCGCATTACGCGTATCCCCGCGAATCAGGCGCGCGAGCTGAAGATGCACACACCGACCGCTGCGGCCGAATATTCACGGATCAATGGGATTTGGCGACAGGACGAAAGTGAATTCCCACTTGAAGACGCGGCGATCGCCGACATCCTGGAAGCATTCGAGTCAATCTCCGCCACCGATTACATTGAAGATATTGAGGACCTTGCTGCCTACGGTCTCGCAAATCCACGCGCCGTTGTCACAGTTGTCGGCGAAAACAACGAGGCCGTATCGCTGGAAATCGGCGACATCACAAAGAGCGCCCGCAATGCGTACGTTCGCAAATCCGGGGCGCCGGAAGTAATTGTCGTCAGCGGCGCCCTCGCGGATCGCCTCGTCGTCTCACCCGTCGAACTCCGCTCACGCGAAATCTATTCCCTGGATGCAGATGCGATCACAAGACTGACCCGCCGCAGCGCAACCCGAAACTATGTTTTAGTGCGCGGTGCATCGGGTTGGACCTTTGAATCGCCTTCCGAAGCGCCTGTGGATCAGGCGGCGGTCAATGCGCTCCTTGGCGATCTCAGCCACTTGCGCGCCCGCCGTGTTGCCGCCGAGAAATCAGTTGATGAACGCGCAGCGCCTCCCGATGCAACCACTATAACGTTTACGGTCGATGGTGCACCAGCAAGTGCCGGCGAGGGAGACTCGACGCCGGAAGGCGGGCAAAGAGAGTTGACGCTCTTTGAATCCAACGATGTTCATTATGCCACGACGGACACGGCTGACGCGGTGTTCGAGCTGGACCCTACGGTCTATCGAGTGCTGACGGGCGAGCTGATTGATCGCGAACCGTTGACCGTGAACGCGGACGACGTTGTCCGACTTACTGTTACGCGTCCCGGCGAAGAAATCACATTCTCGAAGCAGGGTGACAAGTGGGCGTACGATGCCGATCCGTACGTGACACTGAATCAGAACAAAATTGCCGACGCCATCGCGGGTTTGTCACGGATGCAGGTGATTTCCTATCGCACGTGGAAGAACGCGGACGTTGATGCTGAAGTCCCGCCGCAGCAGGCCGTCAGCATGGCGTTGCAATCGGCCGACAAATCAACGGTGACCGTACGGATGGCGCTGCATCCCGGCGACCACGGGAACCACGTCGCCGCCTGGGTGGAAGGGGGGAAAACGTTCGTCATCGGACCCGTGGACGCGGAAATTCTGCTGCGTGATCTGAATTACTATCTCGAGGATAAAAAACCGCAGTAGTGCGGTGCGATCAAAATCCGTATGTTCTCATAACCCGCTATTTCGTCTGGCTGCCTGCAATCGCGTGTAAGGAAATCAACGAATACGCGGTTGCAAGTTCAGGAATCCCCTCCATCCAGCGGTCGGCATCATTCACCCAGCTACCGTCGTCCCGTTGTTTTTCCGCGAGCTTCTCCAGAAGTTCCAGTCGCCAGTGATGGTTGTTTCCATTTGTTTCTCGAATGACGTCCTGCCCGTATGCTGCGAGCGCCCGCGCGAGCGTCATGTAATAATAGTAAATTCCTTCCTTCGCCTGGGCCGGCGGCATGTTCGCATTGTGATTGAGCGACCAGTTATTCTTCACCCACTCGATCGCCGCCTGTACACGCGGATCATTTCGATCAAGCCCCGCGTAAATCATGCTTTTCAATCCTGCATAGGTCATCGAGCCGTAGCTGCGCAGTTCACTGTGACCGCTGATATCGATCGTGCCGGCTTTGCTGCTCCCGCCGTCCGCTGCGGTATAAATAAATCCGCCTTGTGACGAACCCTTCGCGAAAGCCTGATCATTGCTTTCCCCACGCATCTGACAACGCTCGATAAAAACCAGCGCTTTCTTGTACGCCGGATCGTCTTTGGGCAATCCGCTGTCCGCCAGCGCGTCCAGCATGATTTGTGTATTCGAGAGATCTGGCCGCTTGCGGAACCCGTAGCCCGCGCCGCCATATTTTGGATCATCGACCGAAATATCATCGTCCTCGTCCCACTGATTACTCTTCAGAAATGCAACGGCTTTGTCGATGATCGGCCGCGTTGCCGCATCATCCACTGCGGACAGAA
>JBFWWY010000225.1:0-6020 GCA_050245935.1 Phycisphaerae bacterium
GCACCGGCGGAACGTTCACAAATCTGGCCCGCATGTCGATTCGCCGTACGCCGGAAGGGATCCGCGAGGGCCGCGTAACCGGCTCGGTTCGCGGCTACGAACTCGAGTACGATGAAGTGCGTGAGATTCTCGCGTGGCTTCGCGCCATGTCGCCCGCCGCCCGTCGCGAAGTGCCCGGTCTCGGCTTCCGTCGTTCCGAGATCATCGTCGCAGGATTGTGTGTCATTGAGCGACTGATGTCTCAATTGAATGTCCGCCGCGTCCGCGTACACGACGGCGGCATTCGCGACGGATTGCTCATGGAAATGATCGATGAACTGCATCTGCTGACAAATGAACGTCTGCCGGCGCACGGCGAAGCCATGCATGCCGTAAGAAAGTTCGCCGAACTTTGCCAATATCCGCGTGCGCATTCGGAACACGTGGCGAAACTCGCGCTGCGCATCTTCGATCAGTTGACCGCGTGGGCCAGCGATCGTGCCGCAGCGTGGTCGCGGCCCGGTGCCCGTGACCTCCTCGAAGCCGCGGGTGTGTTGCATGATGTCGGGCAATTGATCGATTTCGATAAACACCACAAGCACAGTTATTCCATGATCACGCATGCGGACCTGACTCCATTTTCTCGCCGGCAGGTCGAAATCATTGCGTCCGTCGCGCGCTACCACCGGAAAAAAGGCCCATCGCTCGACCATCCGAATATGCAGCGCCTCAGCGTTGTCGATCAGCAACTGGTGAAGGATTTGTCAGGCATTCTCCGGATCGCCGACGGTCTCGATCGTCTGCACACGCAAAACGTCCAGGATGTTGTTTTGAAACCGCGGCCAGACTGCGTAGCGTTTGAAGTCGAGGCAATCGCCGACCCGACGGTCAATATCCAGTATGCGTTGAAAAAATCAGGCGTTTTCTCTCAGGCGTTTCGCACCAAGGTCGAGTTCGCCGACCCCGGCGCGCTGCCCCGCAACGAAAGATCGGATTCGCAGTATGTCTAATCGGGCTCGCTACAGCGACTTTGGTGCCCTTCCGGGCAAGCTCGTCATCGTGGAAGGGATTGACGGCTCCGGCAAAAGCACCCAGATGGATTTGTTGCGCAAATGGATTTCCGGCAAAGGGTACATGGCGTACTTCAGCGAATGGAACTCTTCGCCGCTCGTGCGTTCAACAACCAAGATGGGAAAAGAGCAGCAGCTACTGAGCCCGATGACCTTCTCACTCATTCACGCCGCCGACTTCGCGGACCGCCTCGAACGGACGATTCTGCCGCCGCTGCGCGCCGGTGCCGTGGTTCTCACCGATCGCTACATCTTTACCGCGTTCGCGCGCGACGCCGCACGCGGCATCGATCCCGAATTCGTCCGGCGTGTGTATCGCTTCGCGCCGAAGCCCGACGCCGCCATTTACTTTCGTGTGCCGTTGACCGAAGCGTTGCATCGCATTCTCGCTGGCCGTCCCCAGCTCAAATATTACGAAGCGGGCATGGATCTTGCCCTCAGCGAAGACCCGTATGAGAGCTTCGAGATCTTTCAGGGACGTATTCTGAAGCGGTATGAGGAAATGATTCCCGAATTCGGCCTGCACGTGATCGATGCGACCCTGCCCATCACCCAGCAACAGGAGCAGATGCGCCGCCTTGTCGCGCCCCTGCTCGACGGTTGCTTGCGCGCACCGACGATGCCGTATGCCCGGCTCATGGAAGAACACGGCATTCGCGGCGTTTATCTGCAGGGAAAGTAGTATTCGCTGAATATTTTCGACGCCGCGCTGAGCACCCAAGCAAGACCCGCCAACCTGCGAGACCTGATTGACGTCTTCGCGCCATTGCGCGGATAATCACGCACATGTCCGAATCGGCTGAAACAGAAGCCAATCGTCCGCCGCCCAAAACACTCGGTCAGAAAATTCGTCGTGTGGTTGTGATCACGTTGTCTGTTGTCGCCTTGCTGTTTATTCTCGCGCTGATTCCAATTACGTGGGTCGCTTCAGGAATTCCCGCGAAATCTGCTGCAGCTCACGTGGATGCCTGGCCTGCCCCATTTGCTACTCCGGTGATCGGCATCCCACAAACCGAGCCTCATACCTGCGGCTATCTCGCACTTTCTGCGGTATATCGCGCCTACGGTCTGTCGCCGGAAGATGAAAACCTCCGCTTTCGCTTAGGCGTCGACCGCACTGCAAACCCGTTCGACGCGGAATCGACCGGCACATTGCACCCGGATCTTCTTCGCGTGCTGACCCAGGACCATTTTTCTTACCGGTTTTTGGACCCCGACGAGTCGGAGGCCGCACAGAAACTCTGCGATCATCTCGAAAACCAACAGGCCGCACTCCTCCTCGTACGTCTTCGCACGTGTGGAAAACTCCATTGGATTTGCGCCGCCGCTTGTGACAACGACATCCTGCACATTGCCGATTCGCTGCAGACGACAGCGACGCAGGAACCGGCAGCGGAGTTCCTGCGGGACTGCGCACTCTCGGTAATTCTTCTCACGCCGCTGACACCCGCCTCGTCAATACCGGAGGCATTTCCTCACCAGGACGGCATGGCGGAGATCTCCAAAATCCGCGATCGCATTGCAGCGAGAAACCGATAATACGACCGATCTTCCCCATCAAAAACCGCCACTTGACATAAATGTAGCAAAGGTTACAATCTGGAGCATGAACACAAATTCGGGTCGTTTTCATCTGATATTGACCTCCCTCGCAGGCATCTTCTTTCTTTCAAGTCCCGGCTGCTCTACCCGCCAACAATCTGATGCTTCGTCCACCGATGAGATCCGGATCGCGTGCACAACCGCGATGGTCGCCGACATCGTGCGTGAGGTGGCCGGTGATCAAGCGGAGGTCGTCGGCATCATCGGCGAAGGCGTCGACCCACATCTTTACAAGCCGACACGCAACGATATGGTCGTGCTTCAGAACGCCGACATCGTATTTTACAGCGGGCTCCACCTGGAAGGGAAAATGCAGGAAGCCCTCGAACATCTTGCTTCGCGCAAACCCGTGCATGCTGTCACAGCCGGGATTGACGAGTCTTTCCTCCGTTCCCCGCCGGAATTCGAGGGACAGTATGATCCTCACGTCTGGATGGATGTCAGTGCCTGGCAGAAAGCAGTCGCGGAAGTTGCCCGACAGCTCTCCGCCGTTTTCCCGGATCGAGCGCGCGAGTACGACGAGAATGCCAAACGCTATTCCAGTGAACTTGCCGAACTGCACGACTATGTCATCGCGTCAATCGGTTCGATTCCGCCGGAGCGTCGGGTGTTGATCACCGCACATGATGCATTCGGCTACTTCGGGCGAACCTACAACATCGAAGTGCTCGGAATTCAGGGAATTTCGACCGAATCCGAAGCAGGACTGAACGATATCAACCGTCTCGTTTCGTTGATTGTCGATCGCGGCGTTCGTGCGGTCTTTGTCGAAACGAGCGTCGCGGACAAAAATATTCGCGCCTTGGTTGAGGGAGCCCGCGCCCGCGGCGGACGGGTGGGTGTCGGCGGGACTCTGTATTCCGATGCCATGGGACCACCTGGAACGTACGAAGGAACCTATTTCGGCATGATTGATCACAACGCCACGAGTATCACGCGCGCACTCGGCGGCACGGCACCGGCGCGGGGCCTGCGTGACAAGTTAATGGTTGTTCCTGCGGAAGAAAGCTGACAGTACTCATGCCTACCAAACGTGGCGCAGAATCCAACATGCAGATCGCCGAAGCCCAGCGCGCTGCAGGACACGTCTCAGACATGCCCTTCGCGGAGAAGGCGCGCACCGCCGGCGAAGAGCATTCTGCGAAATCGCCATTGTCGATTCATGACATGACAGTTGCCTACCGGCGTAAGCCCGTCCTGTGGGACATCGAATATGATGCACCCAACGGCGCACTGATCGGACTTGTCGGACCCAACGGTGCCGGCAAGAGCACGCTGATCAAAGCTGTACTCGAGCTGATTCCCAAAGCATCCGGTCGCGTACTGATCTACGGAAAGCATTATGCGGAGCAGCGCCATCTCGTAGGGTACGTCCCGCAGCGCGAAAGCGTGGATTGGGACTTTCCCGTCAGTGCGCTCGACGTTGTCACAATGGGTCGCTACGGCAAGGTGGGCTGGTGTCGTCCGGTTTCCCGCGCCCACCGTGACGCCGCGCGCGATGCACTCGCGCGCGTCGGCCTGTCGGAGTACGCGACGCGCCAGATTCGTCAGCTCTCGGGTGGACAGCAGCAGCGCGTCTTCCTCGCCCGCGCGCTTGCACAGGATGCCCAGCTTTATCTGATGGACGAGCCGTTCGCCAGCGTGGACGCCGCCACCGAACAGGCAATCGTGACGGTGTTGGAATCCCTGCGCGCCGCGGGCAAAACCGTCCTGGTCGTGCATCACGATCTGGAAACGGTACGCGACTATTTCGAATACGTGATTCTCCTCAATATGCGAATCGTGGCCCACGGACCGACCGAGGCCACGTTTACGCAGGACAATCTGCGTAAAACGTACGGCGGTCGACTGACATTGCTTGACGAAGCGGCGCACAAGATTTCCGCACAACCGTAGACGCTCAGATGAATCGCTCAAAAACAATTATTTTAGGAACGCTTGCCGCCGCCTGCGTCCTCAGTGCGACGGCACCGGCGCTCGCGGTGACCGCAACGACGTCCCCACTCTCTCGTCGCGCGGATATCGCCCGCATCCTCCTGCTTCGGGACTACAACACCCGCGTCGTCGTGGCCGGCGTCACCTGTCTCGGGCTTGCTGCGGGTGCAGTGGGCACATTTGTACTACTTCGCAAACGCGCACTGCTCGGCGATGCTGTCAGCCATGCCACACTCCCCGGAATCGCACTCGCGTTCCTGATTGCTTCCGCCTTCGGGTATTCCGGAAAGTCATTGCCGCTTCTCCTGACCGGCGCAGCGATTTCCGGCGCCATTGCGGTCCTCTGTGTTCTCGGAATTATTCACACCTCGCGCATCAAGGAAGATGCAGCGCTGGGAATTGTCCTGAGCGTCTTCTTTGGTCTGGGTGTGTCGCTTTCCGTTCTTGCTCAGAAACAGACGACCGGTCACGCCGCCGGGCTCGATTCATTCATTTACGGAAAAGCGGCCGCGATGATCGCCCACGATGCATACCTGATCCTCGGCGGCGGATTGCTGGTCGCTGTGGTGTGTGCCGCGCTCTTCAAGGAATTCACACTGCTTTGTTTCGATCACAATTACGCCGGCGCGATCGGTTTGCCCGTGGTCGCGCTCGACATCTTGCTGATGGCGCTCGTCGTGTGCATCACGGTGATCGGTTTGCAGGCGGTCGGCTTGATTCTTGTCATTGCGATGCTCGTCATCCCCCCCGCTGCCGCCAACTTCTGGACAATGCATCTCCCCTCCATGATCGCGATCTCCACGCTGATCGGAGGCGCGAGCGGCGCGGCCGGCGCGATTGCCAGCGCCCTGGTGCCGGGTCTTCCCTCGGGGGCGGTGATCGTTCTGGTCGCGGGTACTGTGTTCCTCCTCAGTTTATTTCTTGGCAGCCGGCGCGGGCTGATTTCCCGCTGGCGCGAAGCCGCCCGCCTGAGGTGGTCGGTGACGCGACAACACTTGCTGCGTGCCATGTACGAACTCGCCGAAGAATCGTTCGGGGCCCCGGCACCTGGCCATTTGCCCGTTACCGAAACGGCGCTCCTGGAAGAGCGCTCCTGGTCACTGCCGGGACTTCGCTCTGCTTTGCGAAAACTCGCCAGTCAGGGGTTGCTGGAACGCGCCGCGTCGCCAGATGCCTGGCGATTGACCGACGCCGGTGAAAAAGCTGCGTGGCGCGTCACGCGCGCTCATCGACTCTGGGAACTGTATCTGATCACGCATGCGGACATTGCCCCCAATCACGTTGACCGCGACGCCGACCAGATTGAGCACATTCTCGACGCCGACATGGTCAGCGAATTGGAGACCGAGCTCGCCAAGATCTATCCCGATCTCGCGACCCCGCCGAGTCCCCATGCACTGGGGCCTGCGGCACTGTAGAAACGATCAGATGGAG
>JBFWWY010000226.1:0-6009 GCA_050245935.1 Phycisphaerae bacterium
ACCCGGCAACAAGGCCGTCACCCTACGTGAGCCGCCGCTCGCATGCGACATCGTCGGCCCGCGCCATCGTGCACGAGGCCGAATGGATACGTGGAACGGCTTCTTCCAAACGCCGACAACCTCGGCCAAGGAAGAATCTCACAACAGCCCGAACCCAACACTGGACGGGACAGTTTTATCATGGATACGAAACTTAAAAATGATTCCGAGGCGAACCGTTATAGAGCAATCCTAATTCGATATTCACTTCGCCTCTTTCTCCCCCGTCCCCTTCAGCTTCGCCAGCTCGGCGCGGAGTTCGCTCATCTGTGCGGACTCGCGGGCGTCTTCGACCTGCTCTTCGGCAGAAATCATGCGGTCGATTTCGTCGTCGGTGATCGCTTCCTTCGCAGTCGCGATGTCGGCGGCGGCGCTGTCCTCCATGCCGTCGAGGAAAAGCTCCATCCGCTCCTCCATCGTCTGCGACTGGGCCATCGCTTTCTCCCACTCCATCTGCGTCTTGGTCATGTCGGCGTCGCCGTACATGCGGCTGACCTCGGACGCCATCATCCGCATCGCGTCGGAGAAGTCGGCGGTGGCCTCGGCCTGACGCTTGATCAGCAGCGCGTTTTTCACCGCGAGGAGCTGCCGCTCGAGCATCTTCTTGATCGTCGCGGTCTTCTTGAGCGAGTTCCGCACGAAGGCGTACGACTGCATGTCGCCGATTTCCTTCGCTTGCCGCGCATTGCGGACAAACTCGTCCATAAACTTGTTCTGCTCGGCGATCGACTTCTCAATCCGCCGAATCCCCTGGCGAATCTTGATGTCGCGTTCGACGCGACGTTCTTCCTTCGACTTAAAAAGGCCCATGGCGCGCTCCGCTTGCGTGAGAAGGTGAAAAGGTGAGGAGGTGAAAAGGTGCGTGCGGGGCATGCAGTGTGAAACAGTGACACAGTGAAACGGTGAAACAGGCGCACATCAAAGATCCTACTCTACTTCGCGGTACTTTGGCCCCGGCATCGATTCCTGGGTTCGACGCAAATGAGAAATATAGCCTTGCAATTGCTTTATGCACGTTTCGCAAGTTGAAAGCAGCCAATCACGTGCGGCATCGTCCAGCAATCTCACATCATGAGCAATCATGATTTGGCTTCTGAGTTCGCCTGCGGACCCCTTGGCTATGAAACAGAACTCAATCTGTTGCTTCCGGGTACCGCGCTCGAAACCCTCGGCGATGTTGCTCGAAATACTAATCGCTGCTCGCTTCATTTGATTCAGCATTGCAAAATCCCTCTCGAGCGGCTGAGACTCCGCAGCGCGATAAACACCGCGCGCGAGCTCACGCGCGGTCTGCCAGACGTCAAGATCATCAAACCTACGGACCTTGCGTTTTTCCTGACCGGAATCGGAATAATTTGAGGCAGAAGCAGCTTTCACCGTATCACCGTATCACCGTATCACCGTATCACCGTATCACCGTATCACCGTATCTAGGTCACTCCGCCGCCTTCCCGCGCTCCCGTACGCGCTTTTCCGCTTCGTCGAACGCCGCTTCGCTGTCCTTGATGAGGCCTGCGTCCATATCCGCCCAGACTTTCATAAGTTCCTTGGCGGCGGGAGAGACGCCGGCCGTCGCGGCGGCGGTGTCGGCTTCGTGCCCGATGTTGAGAATTTCGTCGAGCCGCTCCTGGTAAAGCTCGGTGCTGATCGCGTCGTTTTCGATAAGCTGCTCAATGGTCGCGAGATCAGCCTCGCGAATCAGCGCGCGGCTGCCGGTCATGCCGCTGGCGCGCTGGGCGCTTTCGCGCAGCAGCCGCAGACGCGAGACCGTGAGCGCTTCCTTGCTGCGGATGTTCAGGTGCTTTGCGAGCATCATCTGCTCGGTATGCATCAGATCAAACTGCTGCGCAAACGTCTGCCGCAACTCCGGCGTTTTTTCCTTCGCCCCACGTTCGACGATCGCCTGCTTGTCGCGCGCCAGCTTGCCGACGCGCGCCTGCATCCGCTTGCACTCATTCTGCAGCAGCAGTTCCTGCGTCCGCAGCTCGGCGACCGTCATCGTGGAAAGCGTTTTGCGTTTGGTTGTCAGCCAGGTGAAGAAGTTCATGTACGGTTCCGCTTTTCAACTATTCGATAGTTCGCCGGCGACGGAGAATTTTCGCTAAAACCCAAAAGTGAAACGGTGATACAGGGATACGGTGATACGGGCGCGTTTCGGAAATCTGCTGGGCATCAACCTGTATCACGGCTTCACCGTTTCACTGCATCACTGCACTCTACCCCGCCTCCGGCCTCTCCTTGCCGCCCGCACGGCTGCGGTCAGCGGGGAGAGGCGGCTCCGGAATGCGGGCGGCGTCGCGGCCGCCGCTGGCTTTCGTGCCGCTGGCGGCTTCACTGACGGGCTGCTCCGCTGCGGCGACTTCCGCGAACTCCGCGAGGATGTCGGCCTCCTCCGCTTCCATGCCCGGCGACATATCGCCAACTTCGATACTGTGCGCGAGGTCGGCGTTCGCTTCGAGCTCGGTCATCACCTGCTCAGCCTGCGCGGCTTCCTGCGCCAGTTCCTCGGCGTCGGGCAGCTTCATTCGCGCGCCGGTTTCCTTGAGCGTGAGATGGTGAATGTGCGTGCCGAGAATTTCGATCTGATTGGTGAGCACCTGCGCCTGCGCGCGATTGCGCTTCAGCTCGCGGCGAATGCGAATGAGTTTCGATGCGAGCTGTTTCTTTTCCGCCATGCTTTTGGCGGCAGCACCGGCCTGGATCGCTGTGCGTTCTTCGGATTCCAGTCGATCGGTCGTGCCGTCGATGTTGCTGCGCTGCTGTTCGAGCTGCACGCGCTGCTTGGTCATTTCGTCGACGCGCTCCTTGACGCTCGGCTTGAAGCCGAGCCAGCGTCGAATCCGGCTCCACATTCCCATAGAACGACCCTCATCGGCCATCGGACTTCGGCAAAGTGCCACTTCGCCGTTGTTCCTGACCGTCATCAGACGTGAATCCGCGCGACACGCGCGCTGCACGAGCTTTTCAACTTCCACGGCAGGCAGGCCGAGCTTGTCGGACAACTCGGGCAACGACAAGCCGCGCGACTCCAGAATATTCGCGTTTTCCTGCAGGTGATACTGTAACCGATCGAGGCGCTCATCGGCGGATTCGAACTCGAACAACTGCGCCCAGGCGCTTTGCCGCAGCGCCGGCGACATCTGAATGTCCCACCCGCCGTCGCTGCGCCCGCCGACCAGCACCACGCGCGGCGGCCCGGCCTGATTGACCAGCATCTTGGCGGATTCACTGAATCCATCCGCGCTGCCGAGAACGGCGATCGTCGGCTTGGCGCGGGCGGGCAGCACGTCGTACCGTGCGAGCGCGTCCAGCACCTGTTCGCGGCCGACAGGGCCGCCGCTGCCGTCGCGCACGAGCATTTCGATCGGCGCGATCATCTGCGCGCGGATGCGCTGCTTCGGCGTGCCGCGCATCGCACCGACGAGACCGCGGCGCACACCAATTTGAATCGCGCGTGTGCCGGGTAACTGATCCAGCAGTTGTCGCGGGTTCTCGACGTCGAGGCGTTTGAGCGTTGCGCGAACGTAGTCGAGCCCGTCGGGCATCGACATGATCTCCAGCCCTTTGCCCGGGATCTTATCGCCGACGAGCAACTCGGCGCGTTGTCGTACCTGCTGCAGAAATCGGGTTTCGAAGGCGCGCTGCCGATCGCGATCATCCGCGGACATCGACGTCCCCCGATCGTGCGGTGAGCTGATGGATGTCGTTGCCGCAGCGCTTGCAGAAGCGCGCCGCCTGCTGGTTCAACTCCCCGCACCGCGGATGCGGACAGCGGACACGCGGAATGCGCGGCGTTGCAGGCCGCTGTGTCGTGTGCGCGCCGAAAATATAATTGAAGATGCGACCGATCATCTTGAACGACAACACCATCACTGATGTTCCGACCAGAAAAATGCCGAAGAACGCACAGATGCCCACAAGCATGATGAATTTGCCGGACATGAGCACCGTCATCGGTCGATTCCCGCCAACCGGGTACCACAGAAGATGCAGTAGCGATCATTCACCCCGGGGTACGCATGGCACTTCTCGCAGCGGCGCACTTCCGTGACGAGCTGCGACGAACACATCACGCAAAATTGCGCATCCGACTCGGCGGGATGTCCACAGGAGGGGCATGGCACTTCTGCCAGCGCACGCGATCGTAACGTCGGCGGTGCCGGGATACGCGCTTTTGGCACACCCTTACCGGCGTTGCCCGTCGTGCGTTCCAGTTGTTCCAATACTTCCTCCGCCGATCCCAACCGACGTTCGTAGCGGACGTAAAGCCGCGAGAACAGTTGATCGAGCGCGCCTGGGACATCATCGCGCAGCCCGCTGGGCAACTCGGCCCCCGCGGGGCGTTCGCCGGTGAGCAGTTCGAAAAGGATGACCCCGATCGCGTAAAGATCGGCGCGCGCATCAGCACTGCGGCGGCCTTCGCGGACTTCGGGGGCCATATAGGCAAGCGTGCCGACGACCTTGTCGTCGCGATCGAGCGAGGCGGATTGTGCAATCGAACGCAGCGATTCGACTTCGCCGAGACCAAGTCCGAAATCGCCGACTTTGACATCATCCGACGTCACAAACTGCAACGGGCGACCGTCGAGATGAAGCATCACGTTGCCCGGCTTCAGGTCGCGGTGAATGACGCCGGCGGCGTGGGCGGCCTTCATCGCGAGCAGAATGCCGCGGAGAATCTCGATGACCGCGTCGACCGGCAGGCCCTTGGCATGTTCCTGCAACACGCCGCGCAGGGACGGCCCCCGCACCAGTTCCATGACGAGGTACGGGATTTCCGCGTAGGGATCGAGCCCCAGCACGCGAACGATGTTCGGATGCCGGATGCCATGAACGACGACCCCTTCTCGCTGCAGATAGCGCACATACTCCGGCGATGTCGGCAGCTTGATCGCCACATGCTCCGTTTCCCACACATGATGTCGCGCACGCCAGACCTCGCCGAAGGAGCCGGCGGCAATCGGCGCTTCCAGCGTATATTCGCTGATGCGTGTTCCGGATGTATAGCGCGTATCCATCATTTCTACGTTTGACTTCCTCTAACGAACGCGATTCTACGGACGACGGAAATCCGAATCATAAGAAGGACGATCAGAGCCGTCCCGACAACGTCGGGGTCAGGAAGCGGAACCAGCCTCAATATCTTCGTAAGTCGGGCGGAGCGCGAGATCTCCGAAAACCGAGTCTTCACATTCCCCCATACCGTTCCGCCACATATTCGCAAACCAGATAATTATACGATCCCGCGATGCCGATCGCCGCGATACTTGCGAGCCAGCCCCACATGCCCGTCGGCCAGCCGCCGATGAGATACATTCCGACGCCGAGATCGATCAGCGTAAACACAGCAAGCAGCACCAGCCCGACCCAGTTTTCACCGATTTCCACCAGCCGTTTGATCGCGACGCGCGTGGTCCACGGCAAAGCCGCAACGAGCACAATCCAAAAAATGGTGTTACCGGTCGCGCTCATGACCGCGCCGCGGCCCTCGGGTCCCATCCGATAAATGCCGTAGCCGAGCAGAACGAGCAACCCCAGCGCGATCCAGCCGATGACCTTCTCGCCAAGCCGGCCGAGCATGCCGAGTCCTGGGATGTTTCCTTGCTCCGTCATGTCTCAAGTGTACCCTTTCTGCGCAGTCGCGGAATTACAAATCCCGGCAATGTGAGGAATCGGCAAGCAATCAGCGCCGGGCCGGGGGCGAATGTGGAATGGAGAATGTCGGTTATGGGTAACCCGCGGCAAATAGCGACTCTTGTGCTGTAATTCAGATTAATTCGGAACTCCCGTCGCACCGGCGGGACGCCGGTGCCACAATGAAAAGCGACACGCCTCTGGCCGCCGAAATTGCCTGTTCACCATTCTCCATTCAACATTCATCATTCGTCATTCGTCATTCGTCATTCGTCATTCGTCATTCACCATTCTTCCCCCTTGTCCGATTTCGTCCCACAATGTATTCGCATGTCG
>JBFWWY010000227.1:0-5988 GCA_050245935.1 Phycisphaerae bacterium
GCCGCTCGACTGGGATCAGGCCCAGACGACGCATGTCGGTCCTAATGTGTCGCGTGTCGGGACGCGCCTGACCTACCAGACCGACACTACCGGCAGCAATTCGGGTTCGCCGATCATCGAAGAAGGCAGCGGTCACGCGATCGGCGTGCATCCCAACGCAGGCTGCAATATCGGCGGAGGTGCCAACAGCGGCACGGGTTCGGACAATGCCGGCTTGCAGACCGCGCTGGCGAATCCGCGCGGCGTGTGCTGCGAAGGATTCGGACCCGGCGATTTTGTTCCCGGCGTGACCAGCGACTGCGACAATGACAACATGGCCGACTCGTGCGAAATCGCGGCGGGTGCTGAACCGGACTGCAACAACAATCGCGTACCGGATTCGTGCGATATCACGTCCGGCGACGATCCCGATTGTGACGGCAACGGACTTCCGGACTCGTGCGACATCGCGGCAGGTTCGGTGACGGATTGCAATGCCAACGGCGTTCCAGATTCCTGCGAAGTTGCCGCGGGTGTCGCCGCCGATTGCAACGACAACGGCTTTCCGGATGCGTGCGAACTGGTTTCCGGTCTTGCTGTCGATTGTGATGGAAACGGCGTGCTGGATTCCTGCGAAATCGCGTCCGGCGACGCGACGGATTGCAATGAAAACGGGCAGATTGACGCCTGCGACATCGGGCCGGACTTCATCATTCAGTCCCCGGCCCTCGGGCCGATCGGCGTGGGGTCGCCGCAGGCGTATTCTTTCACAGGACTGGCGACAGCGCTGAGTTCGGTCACGGTCGATTTTGTGGCGAACGGCGATTTCAATCTCGCGAGTGAGAACGTCGAAGTTCGGCTCGGAGGCGTCGTGATCGGCACTGCGCTTGTGAATGGGTTTTCGGATTGCACGCCGCAATCGGACAGCCTGGTCGTTGATGCGGGGTTGTTTAACAGCCTGCTCGTTGACAGCGGAGTCGAGATCGCGATGACCGCAACTGCCGGTGTGAATCCCGACCTGTGCCCGGAGGGTTCGTTTGTCCGCGTTTCGTTCTCGTACGAAATCGACAGTCGCGATCAGAATGGAAACGGCATTCTTGATGAGTGCGAGAGCCTGCTGCGCGGCGACCTGAACTGCGACGGCGCTGTGACGGTGTCGGACATCGGGCCGTTCGTGCTCGCAGTGACCGATCCACTCGGCTATGCGGCACAATTCCCGGATTGTGACATTCTCGCGGCGGACTTCACCAATGACGGCGCGATCACGGTGTCGGATATTGGAGGATTTGTGGCGGCGGTGGCACCGTAGTCTTTACGAGCGTGCTCTGTTTCTCGCGTTGGACGAAAATTGACAAACCGCCGCGACGCATTCGTGTCCCTCGGGTATGGTTGCGGTCAGGTTGAATTTCACTCGCGAAAAGAAATGAGGGAGTTATGCGTCGAATTCATAGTCGCGTCGCTGCGATATCGGGTGTTTTGCTGAGTGGATTGATGTTGGTGGGTTGCGTCTCTGTGAAGGCGCCGGAGCGCGTGGTCGTTAACGGCGGAAGCGGATCGCGCCCGGTGGACACATCGCGCGTGCCGCCGACGAGCAGTCACGAAGATGCGCGGCGTAAGCTTGCGGAAGCCTACCAGCGGATCGACTATCTCGAAGACCAGCTTGCGGACGAAAAGCGCGACAACGACGAGTTGGAGCGCAAGCTGGACCGCATGGAAGATCGCAACGACGACTAGGCCGTAGTGACGAGAAGTTGCGTGACCGGAAATGTCTGGGCCCCTCGCTTGGCGCGAGGGGTTCTGTTTTTTGGGGTGGAGTGTCGACTCGCCGTCGGACGCGGGGGTCCGACGCTACATGATGCGTTCTCGTCGGACTCGGGGGTCCGGCGCTACGGGGGGGAACTTTCTTCGGACGCGGGGGGTCCGGCGCTACTGGAGTACGCGGACCATGCGTTCGTGCAGCGCCAGGTCGAGGCTCGCGATGCAGGGAATCGCGGTGCGTGAGTAGGTGGCGAGATCGATGGGAAACAGCGGTGCGCCGCCGTAGCCTGTTATACGCCCGCCCATCTGCTCGACCATGAGACAGCCGCCGACAATGTCCCACAGACAGCCGTCGCAAAGCAGCGATGCGTCGATCTTTCCTGCTGCGACGTATGCGAGATGCAGCGCGGCGGCGCCAAAGTTTCGCAGTACGATCTCGTTGACATGATCGACCAGAAATCGCTTGCCGGGTGCATCGAATGTGCTGGGAACCGCGACGACGGGGCGCGGCGAATACCCGTCGTGGCGATCGTCACGAATCGGGTCGCTGCGCGTTTCTTCGATGTAAAAGCCGCGCAAATCCGCCGAATACAACACGTCGTGCGCGGCGTCGTACGTCGCGGCGGCGATCGGCATGCCGTTCTTCAGCGCCGCGACGGCGCACGCAAACGAGCGGATCTCGCGCACGAAATTACGCGTGCCGTCGATCGGGTCGATGATCCAGGTGACGAGTTCGTCGCGCGGTACTCCATCCGCACTTGTCGGCAGCCGCGCTTCACTGTCGGCTTCTTCGGCAAAAAAGATATCATCAGGCCGGCGCTCGAGAATCGCCGCCACAATCGCGCGCTGCGTCTCGACGTCCGCGTGGCTGACCTCGCTGCGGTCCGTCTTGAGCGAAACACGCAGCTTGCCGCCAAAGTGGGCCAACGCGCAGGCTGCGCCGACGCGTGCGGCGTTGCACGCGATCTGACGCAACTCTTGTGACAGCGCGATATCGGCGGAAGAAAGCACCGGCGGCATCATTTGGAACGCGGCTTTTTCTGCGGCTTCTGATCGGCGATCTTGTCCGCCTGCCGCTGGAGCTCTTCGGCCTGCTCCGCCATCCGCTTGAGCATGCGGGAAATCGGACCGGGTTTGCGCGGCGCGGGCTTGGCTTCCGGTCCCGCGAGCTTGCGCCGCTCGGCTTCCCGGTCGAGCTGTTTGCGAATGCGCAAGGATTCGAAAATGCCGAAGACGTTGGTCGCGAGCCAGTACAGCGCCAGACCTGACGGGAAGCGATAGAACATGATCGGGAGCATAATCGACATCAAATTCGCGATCATCTGCTGCTGTTTGATCTGGTCTTCGACCGTCATGCCGCCGGGACCGGCGGCCTTCTGCGGGTTCTTCTTTGCTTCCTCAAGCTTGGCTTTGAGGTGCGGCTTGGGCATGTATTTCTGCTGCAGATACATGCTGATGCCCATCAGAATCGGCAACAAGTTGAGCGAGGCAATGTTTGTGAACCATGACCCGATCACCGGCAGCGAACTCAACAGCGGAATCGTGAGGCCGTCGCCTTTGAAAGTGATGAATGCATCCGGTCGCGAGAGGTCTTTGATCCAGTAACCGTCGAACGGTGCGAGGCGCAGTGCGACGTCGGTGTTGAGTGCGGTCCAGAGCGCGATCAGAATCGGCATCTGCAGCAGCATCGGAAGAAACGCGACCATCTGACCGGCGGGGTTGACGTTTTCTTCCGCCATCAGCCGCATCATTTCCTGGTTCTGCTTCACCTTGTCGTTGCCGTATTTTTCTTTGATCGCCGCCATCTTCGGCTGGATGCGTGCCATGTTCTCCTGCATGCGATACATCGACTTCTGCTGGAAGACGGCGAGCGGGTGGAGCAGACTGCGGACGATGATCACGAGAATGATGATCGCGACGCCGTAGTTGCCAACGACGGCATAAATCGTACGAAGCAGCCACGTCATGAAAATTGTCAGCGATTCAAACGTGCAGAAGCAGCGGCTGTCGAGGCTGTGCGTGAGTTCGTAGCCGAGCCGAGACTTGTTGACGTAATCATTGCCGAGCCGCTTGAGCAGATCGTTGTCCCGCGCGCCCGCATAAATCTCAAATCGCGGTGCCCAGCGCGCGTCCGGTTCGAGCTTCACCGACTTGGTGTAGTGTCGAATAACGGTGTCGGCGGTGTGATCGGTGAGCGCGGGACCGTAATCACCCACGCGCTCCGCTTTTCGCCGGTTGGGCGCGCCGGGATCGACGGCGGAGGACGAATCGACGACGCCGTTCGCACCGTGCAGCAATTCGCCTTTGACGATTTTGATGCTGTCGGTGAAGAGCGACCCGCTGCCTTCGGCGGGAAGCGTACGCATGAAGACGCCGAAATATTTGTTGATGCTCGTCGTCCACGCGAACTGTGCATCCTGACCAAGAATTGTCGGCGCGTCCTTTAACTCGCCGCGACTGCGCGCCGTAATCGCGATTGTGTCTTCTTCGTGACGCGCGACGACAATCTTCCGCATGTCGTAGTAGTCATTTTCACGGGCAATACCCACCGGACCGTCCTGCGCGAATGTGACGGTCAAGGGTCGATCGGCGCGATTCTCCACGCCGACAGTCAGCCGAATGAGCGGATGCTTCGGATCCAGCTCGTACTTTTTTGTCAGGTGCACGAGGTCTTCGCCGGCACCGTCCCGGAGCGTTGTTTCGAACGTCGCGCTTTCCGACGATTGTTCGGCAACACCCCAGACCAGATCATCGAGTCGCCAGTTCCCATTTTCATATTCAGCGATCCAGATGCGGTGCGTTTCAAAGGACGCGGTCGTGCCGTCCGGGGAGCTCACGTAATCGACGATCGTGTACGGCTCGTCGATCTTGGCACCCTGCTGATGCAGGAATTTTCCGTTGGCTTTTCTTTCACTGAGGTCGATTCTGGCAACCGCTGCGCCCAGCGGAGAAAGCGTTACCCGAAGCGGCGTGCCCCCGCCTTCCGTTGTTCCCAGGACAATCGGCCCGTTGTCCGTCGCTTCGGCGAACGAAAGTGCGCCCTGGATGGAAGCGGCCGGCGCTGACGTTGCGTTGTCACGATCCTGGGGACGGTCTGACGGTCCCGAGGTTGGCCCGGGTGTGACGTCCGCCGGTGCCGCGAGTTCAGCGGGCAACGCGCCATCGTCGACAACCGGCTGATTGTTCGCGCGATTGCCGGAAAGCTTCGAGACCACCGACATATAAAGAAAGAACGCCCCGGTTGCGACCAGTAAGGCGACGATCAGATTGCGTGTTTCCATCAGCTCTCTTCGGTAGTTGCACAAGCGCCGGCGGGAAATTCCGATTTTCGAACTGCGCTCGGCGTCGCGCCGTAAAGCCCGGTAGTGTAGGCCGGAATCGGCACGGCGCATAGGAAGGGAGCGCGCAACCGGTTTGCCGATCCCCGTCCGCAAGTCTACACTCGGCGAAATGAACGGTCGGTACTGGTTGGATTGCGGGGAACCGTTTCTCGACCGGTCAACGACGCAATGAAAATGGGGGACCGGTTCTCAATCGGTCAGAAACCCGTTCCGGCAACGGACACACCAGACAAATGGCATGAAACGCCGCGGGAGAATGCGAAATGGCCCTTATGCAAGGCAAAAAAGGACTGATTTTCGGGGTCGCGAACGATCGTTCGCTCGCATGGTATATCACCGAAAAATTGAAAGCCGAAGGTGCGGAGATGGCATTCACGCACCTGCCCAACGACAAGATGGAAAAGCGGGTGCGAAAGCTCGTCGAGCCGATCGACGCGAAGGCCGTTATTTCGTGCGATGTGCAAAATGACGACAACATCAAGTCGGCATTTCATCAGGCACGCGAGACCATGGGCAAGCTCGACTTTTTCGTGCATTCCGTCGCGTTCGCAACGCAGGAGGCGCTGTATAACCCGTTCTACAAAACGACGCGGGCCGATTTCCTCCAGGCAATGGACATTAGCGCCTACTCGCTCGTCGCGATGTGCAATCACGGCGTGGAGCACATGAACGAAAACGGTTCGATTCTGGCGCTGAGCTATTTCGGCTCCGTCAAAGTCATTCCCGGCTACAACGTGATGGGCGTCTGCAAAGCGGCACTGGAATCCTCCACTCGTTATCTCGCCGCCGAGCTCGGCCGCGAAAAGCAGATTCGCGTGAATGCACTGTCGGCGGGTGCATGCCGCACGTTGTCGAGTGCCGGCATCAGTGGCTTCAGCAAGATGCTGGAGCACTATCCCGAGAAATCGCC
>JBFWWY010000228.1:0-5943 GCA_050245935.1 Phycisphaerae bacterium
GACGCGCGCTCATACGCCGCAAGATCAGCAATGAACGCACTCGTCTGTTCGTCCGGCTTTATCTGCTGTGTGGTTTCTCGCACGCGCCCCCGTGCATCGCGCGACAGGATCCGCCCCTGCGGCACCAGCACCGGCGCGCGACGCAGCCGCGCTTCCGTGAGTTCCGCATCGCGCAGATAATCCGCGCGCCAGTCCATGCTGTTGCTGTCGAGAATCTTTCCCTGCCGCATCCCCCGCTCGACAAAACCGTCCGCTTTCTGCATGCGCAACTGCGTTTCCAGTGCCTCGATGCGTCCCCGGGCCGCGACCAGCGCTTCGAGTGCCGCGTGATCTTCTGAATCACAAAGCGAGTCGTTTCTCGTTTCGTCTCCGACAACTTCCGCATCAGCATCCGACCCCAGTGCCCTGCCCGCCGCCAACGGTCGAACTCCGTGCATCGCCGGATCGTTCGTCAGTGCCACCGGCCCCAGACCGGCGAACTCAGTGTGGGTTTCATCCGCCCAGAAAATCACCGGCGAAAAGTATCGATACTCTCCGGAGCAAAGGAGACTTGCCGCGCGATCCGTCCAGACAATCTCAATCGCCCACAGCCCGTCCTCACGCACTTCAAGCCCACCGATCCACCCCGCCGCCGGACGCAGTCCATCCTCGCGCCCGTTGAAACGGTCGAACGACTGATGTTCGTAGTCGATTGCGAGCTTGCGGTTCAGCTTCGCGAACCAGTTCACCGCCGCGTCCGCCTGCGGCCGCGTAAACGCGAAGCTCGCGCCCGACAACGGTCGCTCAACTTCCACATCGCCGAAGGGAATGAGCAGAAATTCCGTCACCGGCTTTCCAAAGCCGTTTGATAGCGCGCACGGAGCAAGCACGCAGGGCTCGTTGTCTTCCGTCTCAGCGGCCGCGCCCACCAACTGCGCCACCTCGCACGCCGCCACGCGATCTAGTGCGTCGCGCAACAGTTCCTGGATTTCCTCAACATGCGCCGGCAGACCTTCCTGTACCAGACCCTGCGCTCGCGCCAGCCGCTCCTCAATTCGCCGCCGCATGATCATTTCCAAAGGCGACGAAAAACAACGTTCTGTCGTATCCTTCTCACTCACGCCCATTCTCCTCTGATGGATTCCCGCATCGACCTCAGAAAAATTCCTATTCACAACACCCAGATCGAATCAAACCCCTGTCCCCCACCAATCCTCCAATCCTCCAATCCTCCACTCCTCCAATCCTCCAATCCTCCCATCCTCCAATCCTTCAAGCCTTCAACGCCCCCGCTCCATCACCTCAATATTCCCTTTCCCATTCTTCGCGCCGCTGGCAAACCCGAGCTTGCGATAGAACGCGCGCGGATCGCCCGTGCTCATGTCGATCTTCGCGCGCACCTGCGTAACATCCGCGTGCTCGATCAGCGCGCGGCCGATCCGAAGTCCGCGATAGGCCGGATGAATGAGCGCATTTGTCAGACATGTGCCGCGCGTCTTGATCGCGATGCCGACCAGAATGCCGTCCAGCTCCGCGAGAAAAACCTCGTGATAGGGATCGCTGATCAGGTCTTCGAGCTGCCCGCGCCGCACGAAATAGTCGCGCCGCAACGTGCTGTCGAAGAAGAATCGCAGCGACACCGCGTCCCGCGCAGTCGCGCGCCGAATCGTCAGATCGCTCGGCGATGGCGCGGGTTGTCTCACCGCCGCGGTCGCCCCACTTCGCATCTCGCGCGTCGACTTTGCGCTCGTCGCTTTGCACTTCTTCGTTTTCATCATGACAAATCCCCCCGCGCCAACACCGGTTCACCTTGCGCCGCTTCCGGAATGCCCAGCGCCGAGTGCGCCCATTTCTTTGGCACCGACATCCCGACTTCGTTCACCGCGACCGCCAGCGTTTCCGCGAGCGACCGCGTGTCGATTGCCTGCACCAGCGACCGCCGGAACGTCGGCACCGCCGCGTCCGCGCCGAACCGCGTCCGCACCAGCGGCGTCAGAATGTCCCGGCGGATGGTTTCGCTTTCATCCGCGATATCGTCGACGAGCAAGTCTTCGCGCACACGATCGTGAATCTCCGCCGCCGCACGTGAGCCCGAATTGCGAATGTCCGTCGTGAGATGTTGACCGAGCCACAGAATCGTGACCTCGGTATTGCAGTAATCCTGAATTTGCTGATAGACCTGTCCGCCGTTGCGATTGCTTTCGACGATTTTCAGATCGATATTCTTGCTGAATGCCGCGACCGCGTCCGTGCCGAGCGATTCCAGCATTCGCAACAGCTTTCGCTTGTCCTCATCCGACACGCCGCTCTCAAACTGCGCCACGCGAATGGGCATGCCGGCAACCTGCGAGAAAATGAGCCAGTCTTTCAAACTCAGATTCTGCGCGACGTACAGCAGCATCGATGCCCGCAGCAGCCCGCCTGTAAACGGCCGGCCCGGCGTCACACGCGGCTGATGAATCACCCACTTGTTCGGCTGTTCGTCGAGCGCAACGCCCTCGGTCGGAAACTCCTCCGTCAGCACGCGCAACCGCCATGGCTCATTCCGGTCCGCAATCAATCGCGAGTACGGAACGGGAACGACGTCAACAAGTGCTGTGCCTTCCCAGACAAGCTCCGCAACCGCGATGCCGTAGCCGATCGCGGTCGCCAGAAAATCGAGCGTCTCGTTCCAGCGCGGCAGATTCGCGAGCGCATCGTCGCAGAAGCTGATGACTTCATCCCGCACGACGCCGTCGCGTTGAGCATTGCGATGTCGCCGCGTCGCATTCGCGACTTCCCATTCCAATCCGGTCAACGCCAGCCGCCTGGTCGCTTCCACCGCCGACAACCGCGGCCATTTCTGCAGCATCTCGTTAAATAATTCGTACTGCAGTTTTGGTGCACCTGCGTCGGCGGCGTGAAGCAACTGCCGCGCTTTCGCCGGCGTCAATCCGACCGACGGATGATTGACCAGGCTGTCCTCGCGCCAAGGTTCGATGACGCGGTCACCAGACGCGGAAGCGCTTTTCCGTCGCGGCAGCAGCGAGCCGAGCGATCGCAGAATTGAATTTCGTTTTGTTCGAGCTTCCGGCACGTTGTTCTCCCTTTCCTGCAAAACGTTCGCGGCTGAATCGCAAACGTGCCCGGCACCCTTCGTGCCGACAGAAGAACAATAGACCGGAAATCTATGGCGTCTAGCCTTTCCAGCTTTGAGCGTATATTCTGGTGGCTTGTGTGCGACTCACGCAGAAATCGCAACAATCAGAACCCCATGCGCGAAGCAAGCGGCCGAGACATTGGAATTGGATTGATGTCTGAGATTGTGCTGAGTTTGCGGTCAACCCCGCCCTTAGCCGCGACGGGTGCCCAACAGCGAACGACGACGGGTACTCCATCCTTAGCCGCGCACCAGACCCAAACTGTGTTCAAACATGAAATCGCGGCCAAGGGCGAGGGACAAACCCGCCGCATGTGAATGCGCTACGACTTCCGCAGCCGCACCCCACCGATCTCCGTCTCCCGCGGCGAATCCGGATCGAGCGCCCAGCAAATCCGCTCGAGACCGTTTGCGAGATCCTCGCTGCCGCCGCAGGTACTCAGCCGCAAATGCCCGTCCATGCCGAAGTCCACACCCGGCACCGTCACGACTTTGGCGGTCTCGACGAGATAATTCGCGAGTTTGCGCGAATCGCGTTCGGCGGCATTGAAATCGGGAAAACAGTAAAACGCTCCGCTCGGTCGCGCAAAACGAATCGTCGGATGTCCCGCAAGTTTCGCGCAGAGCAATTCGCGATTTGCGCGGAGATGGTCGCACAATTTCGCAACCGAATCCTGCGGCCCGCTCAATGCCCCAATCGCCGCCACCTGCCCAATGATCGACGGTCCCGACGTCTGCTGCCCCTGCAGACTCGACATCGCCTTTCGCAAAGCCGGCGGCGTCACCGCCCACCCCGACCGAAATCCCGTCATCGCGTACGCCTTCGACACGCCATTCAACAGCACGATCGAATTTTCATTGAAAGGCTTCGTCGCAAAATCCATCACTGTGGTCGGCTTATCACGATCGAAGTCGAGCTGCTGATAAATATCGTCGGACATCAGCCAGATCCCGCGACGCTCGCAGAGCTCGACAATCCCGCGCAAGAGCGCATCACTGTAGATCACGCCGCTGGGATTGTTCGGCGAATTGATCATGATGACTTTTGTCTTGTCCGTCACCGCGCGCTCGATGTCCGCGAGCGTAGGCTCCAGATTTGCCTGCGGTTGCACAACGATTGGTTCGCCGCCGCAGATCCGAACCATTTCCGGATAACTCACCCAATACGGCGCGAGTAGAATCACTTCCTCACCGGGATCCACAAGCGACTGCAGGCAAACCATCACCGATTGCTTCGTGCCGGCGGAGATGCACACATTTTCCGGCTTCACGTCGATGCCGTACCACTGTTTCGTGTGCTTGCAGATTTCGCGCTTGAGCGCCATATCGCCGTCGGCCGGCCCGTAGCGCAATGCACGCGTCTGCAACTTCGCAATTGCCGCATCCACCGCGGACTCCGGCGCAAGTGAAACCGGTTCGCCGCCGCCGAGATGGATGACCGGCTCGCCGGCTTCGCGCATTTGTGCGGCTTTGTTGTTAATTTCCAGTGTGACGGACGGACTGATGGACCCGGCCAACCGACTCAGTTGCATGTGCGCTCCTTGTGCAGCTAGCGGCATTCTATCAATTTTCACACATCCCGGGCAGCCGCAGGAAAGCCGGAAGGATCAGGCGAAACCCGCCGTCCGCTGCGCAAGATTTGCCGCCAGGATTTCTCCCTATCGACCTGTGCCAAGGGTTCGGATCAATCAATGAGTCGACAAATGCCGTCGATAATAATTAGTAGCACTCCCCCCGTCCTCCGGCTTCATCGTAATCAATCAAAAGGGGTGCGCACGCATAAGGAACGACCATGCGCATCAACGTCGGCGGACTGATCGGCAGTTTCGGTGACCTGAAATTTTCGCTCGACGACATCACGCGGCAAGCCACGATGTGGAAACTGGACCACATCCTCATCGCAAACATCTCTGCTGCTTCACGCGACGTCGGCGGAAATGACATGAACGAGCCCGAAGCGAATTTTGCCGCTTTGAAGGCGGCGCAAGGGGATGCGAGACTGCAGCCTTTGTACTGGCTTCGGCCGGGGCGGAAAGACTGTCATCTTGCGGCGGTGCAGGGCGCCATGCAGAGTGCGCCGTTTGTTGGATTGGTCCTTGCGCCGGGTCTCAATGAGATTTCGCTCAGCGACCCGATCGTAGATGGTGCGCTCGAAATTGCGGGCAAACTGGAATTGCCGGTGATCGTTCGCATCGGTGACGATGGTGCCTGGAACGCGAGCCGTGTCGCCGCACTGGCGCGGGAACATCCGCGTGTCCGATTTGTGTTGAGCGGGATTGCCCGGCACGGCGACGTTCGACATGCTTCTGAAATCCTGCGAAAAGCACAGAGCCGCGGCGAAATTTCGCTCTTCGGCGACACTGCTTCCTGCTCTCCGGATATCGCGCTCGAATTCATTCGACTTGCGGGCGCCGAGCGGGTTTTGCTTTCGCTGGAAGAATGTCACGACAAGGAACACGCCGGACTCAGCCCATCACGGCTTCAGGAGCATCTGGAGCTGAACCTGCGCAAATCTGAATATGACGCGGTCATGGGTCGCAACGCGCTCACCCTGTTTCGCCGACTCCGGCCGTCCGTTGCGAAGCCGGTCTCCGCAGCGAATGCCAAATAAAGCGAAAGAACAGTACGTGTCATCGCCACGGAAGCGGAGGCCCCCGTGTCGGCCATATGATCCGGGGAGAGGTTTCGAATTCGCGCCGCTACGCACGGAGCAGGTACAATCCAGCGACCGCGCGGCGGAATCTTGAAACCCAGTAAAGACGGACAACAACGACTCGATTGTCGTGATACCAAAACAAAAGGCCGCGGATTGAAATCCGCGGCCT
>JBFWWY010000229.1:0-5933 GCA_050245935.1 Phycisphaerae bacterium
CGACGCGAGTCGCCTCACGGGCACGGTCATCGGCAAAGCAATGTCGCCGCTCGCGCACGGAGATCGCGGCTTGGTGCTGGTGCTGGTCAATCTTCAATCGTGGCGGCGAACCAACAGGAGCGCTCAAATGTTTCGTATGCAGTGGTTCGCACTCCTCGCGCTCTGGCCGGCAGCGGCGCCGGCGCAGCAGCACCATCAAGGCAATGTTGCGATTCCGGCGATAACCGCTTCGGTGGAAATTCCGGCGGGTGCTGTCGCACTACCGCAATCCCGTTCGTTCGTGGCAGCGCGCGTCGATACACGGACCCTTGCCGCAATGACACCGAGCGATGTCTTTACGCTAGAAGCCGCCCCGGGCCGAACGCTCGCGCTGGTTGTACGGAGGATTGAACGGCGCAACGAGAATTCGTACTCGCTGTTTGGCTCGATCGAGGGTCTCGACAACTCGACGTTCATCATCGTCGTGCAGGACGAAGTGGCGGCAGCCGACATTCTGGCACCCTCGCATGGCCTGCACTACCGTTTCAAGTATGCCGGCGACGGTGTTCACCTGATCTGCGATGTTGTCGACCAGGACTTCGCTCCCTGCGGCGTTTCGGCTCGCACTCCTGCGGTCGATCTGGTACCGGACGCCGGTGAGGTCGACCCTGAAGCTGGTGGACCTGAGTCGCCGCCAGCCGACCCAAACTCAAGTGGATCGTGCCTTCCGGTATTGAGTGTGTTCGATGCCATGATCGTCTATTCGAGCGTGGCGCGGGCCGCCGCGGGCGGGACTGCCGCCATCCAGGCGGAAATTCAGCTTGCCATCGAACGGACGAATGAGGCCTATTTTGCCAACAGCGCGATCTTTGCGAAATATCGCCTCGTTTGGCAGGAAGAAGTGTCTTACGATGAAATTGGCACCTATCAGGACCATCTCGATCGTTTACGGAGCAGCGGTGCTGCACCGTGGGCGGGCGTGCGCGCGCGACGGGACAACATTAACGCCGACTTCTGCACGCTCTGGGTCGATGACAGCGAATTTTGCGGCCTGGCCGGCTGCACGGTGAGCAGCAACAACGCGTTCTCGGTTGTCACGTGGCATTGTGCGGCGGGCAATCTGAGCCACGCCCACGAACTCGGGCACAATCAGGGGTGCGCTCATGACCCGGACAACGACGATGGCGGCTGCGCTGCATTTGCTCACTCGTTCGGCCATCGCTTTTTCGGCAACGACTCGCTCGAATATCGCACGATCATGGCGGTAGCCCCTGGAAGTCGAATCCCGCATTTCTCGAATCCGAACCGCATATTCATGGGCACTCCACAGGGCACGGCATTGCGTGACAACGCCCGCACGATCAACGAAAGAAGGCAGATCTGCGAAGCTTTTCGGCAAACGCGATACGACATCTGGGTGGATTTTTCCTGGGACGGGTCGGAGTCCGGGACGTTTTTCAACCCTTACAACACTGTGCCCGAGGGTGTCGCCAATATCGCCTTTCCAGGTCTTGGCGCTTCGGAGATTCCACACCTGCATATTAAAGAAGGGACGACAAGCTTCACCGGTGCCATCAGCAAGGTCATGCGCGTTTCGAGCTGCGGCGGCGCAGTGCGCATCGGAGGGTGAACAGGCGGCAAAGACGCGCCCAAGAATTCGTCAGGTTGAGTATCCGAATGGGCGCGGTGCCACCGATTGGCCAGCGGCGAGTGTGAAATGGTGCTGGTACGTTTCCCGAATGGAGAGGTCATGATACGCGACAGAATCGCCACAGTCCTATTGAGTGCGTTGCTGATCCCACACGCTGCGGTCGGGCAAAGCTACGAGGCTCATTACGTCTATCTAGGCGGCTATCCGATTGCAGAAACTGCGTGGAGCCATGAAATTCATGGTGTCGCACATGACGATGATCATTGGTACATCACGCAGGCAGCGCCGGTAGTGAACCCCTTCAAAGCGATCTGGAAAATTCCGGTCGGGCTTGATCTGCGGACTGTCACGGAGTCCAGCCCGGGCGTCCTTCGCCGCATGGTCAGCAGCGTGCCGCAACTCAGCCAGTTCAAATTCATCGGCGATCCCGATGTTTATCGTCACAACGGAATCGACTATCTCGTCGTTCCCATATCCGAAGAAGGAAGCTGCTTTCAGGCGGCTGGTTCCGGCGTCGCGTTCTTCCGATGCAGTGATCTGAGTTACATCGATCACGCAAGCCTGCCGGGTCAGTGCGGCGAGGCCGAATGGGTCGCGGTGGACAGTGCGGGGCAACTCTACTCCTCGCGAGATTTCATCGCTCCGAATAGCGGCAATGAGAATCAGCGCGGATTGAGAGTTTACAACGTTGACTGGAACACACTTCAACTCAGCCAGCAGGCAACGATCACATTTGATCACACGGTTTTGTTATTCGACGTAAACGGAGCGCCGCTTGGGATCCGTACAATGCAGGGTGGAGAATTCGCGCCCGGCGATCAGCTTCTGTATCTCAGCAGCGGATACGCACTGGATAACAATGATGACGCCGATCGCGGGGGCCTACACGTTTTCGATACAGCGACTTTCCGTCGCGTGCAGCACTCCAGCCGCGGCGTCAACGGGCAAATTTTTGACTTCTATTACGACCCCGGTTTCGACACGTTCGAAGAACCGCAGGGACTCACCCTGTGGGATTTAGACGACGGGCGCGCACCTGGGATTCGCGGTCAACTACATGCCATCGTGCGCGAAGACGATGAACTGCACGATGACGTGGATTTCAAGCACTACACGCGTGCGCTCAGCGTCGATTCGAATTGGACAGGTTGCCAAACGGGCGCCCCGGCGTGCCCTTTTTCGTCGATTCCCGCGGCGCTGAGTGCCGCATGGGACGGGGCAGAGATTCGCATGCGTAGCGGTTCGTACCCGAATCCGCTGACGGTTTCGAGGCGGTTGCGGTTCAGCGCGGAAAACGGCATCGCTCGGATCTGCGGCTGAACCGCTGTTGGTGATTCGGGTGAGTTCCTGGAGCGTACAATGAGCAGGACCCTGGCTTTTTTGTCCTTATTGATCAGCATTTGCATCGCGCCTGCTGCGCATGCTGAAGCCTTCATTACCGTCCGCCTCTCATACAAGGTGATTCTGCGGGGATCGGACGGCCAGCGCCCCGATGGAGTGACAGAAGCCGGTATCGATCAGGCAATCGCGGACATGAATGCCCTCCACCAGTCTTACGGACGCGGCTATCGCTTCGTACGCGTCGATCCAATCATCGAGGTCGGCGGCCTTGGCGAGTTTCAGCGGCCCAGCCCCGGTTACTACTGCTTTCGAGAAATGTTCCAGAACACCGTCGAGCACAGCAACATGCTCGCGGATGCGACGGCCAATCCGGGCATGTACGCCTGGAACTCCGACGCTGTAAACATCTACATAAATAACAACAATGTCGCCGGGACATGCGTGTTTCCGAGCCGGCAGCTCTCCGTCATCGGCCCGACGGCCAGCAGCCAAGCCGAGGTGACTCTGGACGAAATCGGCCACTATTTCAATTTGTGCCACACGCACGGATGTCAGTGCGGCTGCTGCGATCCATTCGAGGAAGGAACATGTAATACCGTCCCGGGCGACGACAACGTTCTCGACACCCTGCCGGACTTGCCCTGCTGGACGAGCAACGAAATCGCCGAGCATAACTTCGGCGTCGACTTTGCCGATCTCAGCCCGCAGCAGCAGGAGCAGGTCCGTGACGTGTTCTTCAACATCATGAGCTTCCATGGCAGAAACTGCGGAACGAGTATCTCCGGTGTATCCCGCCTCACGGAGCGACAACTCAACCGCTGGGCCGACGCCGCCAGCACCGGAAGCAATCACGTTTGTGACGGGCAGACGCACTTTATCGATGCGGGTTTCAACGGCGTTGAAACGGGCCGCAGTGCCAATCCGTATAACCGCGTCGCAGAGGGGCTCGCGGCAGCCACCGGCGGCTGGGACATTCTGATGATCCGCGGCGGCAATTACTTCGAAAACCTGACCATCAGCGCACCAGTCACGTTGCGCACGCCGCGCGGGCAACTTGCGAGAATCGGGCAATGAAGCCCGCGTGCTCTGTCGAACGTGACAAGCATGGAGGTATTGCGCGAGTATCCGCATGTTTGCGATGACATCCTCCTGCGTACCCGAATTCCCTGTGTAATGAGGAGTTTGCGTAATGAAATCCATCCTCTTCCTGCTTCTCGCGGTCGCGGGTGGCGTAAGCGCAGCACGCGCCGACGGCGTCATCCTCATTCGGCTGTCTTACAAGGTAATCGTAAGCCCCGTCGACGGTTCGTTGCCGCTGGGATTCTCCGACGCGGCAATCGACGAATCCATCGAGGAAATGAACGAGCTTTTGGAGTCGTATGGACGCGGCTACCGCTTCGTGCGCGTCGAGTTTATTCATCGCGTCGGAAATATCGGCGGCTTTGATCGCCCCAATGCCAGCCACTACTTTGATATCAACATGCTCGATGAGCATGGGGAGCGCGCCAACATGCAGGCTGACGCACTCGCGAACTCTACTTTCTACGCATGGAATCAGAACGCAATCAACATCTACATCAACAACGGTAACGGAGGCGGCGGCACCTGCGCCTTTCCTAACGAACAGCTGATTGCCATCGGCGGTCTGGCCAGCGGGACCGGCTGGCTGCACCTGCACGAGCTTGGCCACTTTTTCAATCTCTGCCACACGCAGGGTTGTCCGTGTGGTTGCTGCGACCCCGACTTGACCGGCCAATGTCACACGACGCCCGGCAACGACGAAATTTCCGACACGCTTCCGGATCTCGCCTGCTGGAATCGCGACGACATCGCGCAGCACTCTTTTTCCGCGAACTATTCGCAACTGTCATCGGGACAGCAGTTCGCGGTGGACGATGTGTTTCTGAACATCATGAGTTATCACGGCAGTGGCTGCGGTCAGGGTGCCGCCGTCGACCGACTGACTGAAAAGCAGCTCGACCGCTGGACGGACATCGCGAGTTTCACGCGCCTGTCCGTTCGGGACGGACGCACGTTCTTCGTGCAAGCGGGTGCCGGTGGAACCCAGAACGGGCGCAGCACAAATCCGTTCGATCGCGTTGCGGAAGGTTTATCAGCAGCCACCGGCGGCGGCGACATCGTGATGATTCGCCACGGCGTTTATGCCGAAAACCTGGTAATCAGCGCCCCCGTTACCTTGCGTTCGCCGCGCGGTCACGTAGCCCGAATCGGCGATTGAAGCAGATCGCCTAGCGCTTTCCACTTTCGGGGGACACTTGCACTTCATGCTGAAATGGGAGGATGACGACCCTCCATTCAGCATGAGCCCGCGGGTATTCGTCGGGCTTGCCCGCTTCATCCTTTTACGACAGGGCAACACCCCAGAGAGGGTTGCCGCGAATCCCGGACACGCCGCGATTATCCCGTGAAAAAGAAACTGCCCGCGTTCGCGGGCAGTTCCGATCCTCGTCGATACGTCGCCGGAGGGCGAATCTCAACTATGTCCCGACAAGCAGTTCCACAAAGCGGCCGATATCCCCGACGGTGACAAAACCATCAAGATTTGTGTCGCCGTGCAGGATATTGCAATTCGGGAACTGCGCGGCATAACCCGCCGGATTCGTGATCGCGAGAACAAATGGGCCGATATCACTCACAGTCAGGCATCCGTCGCAATTCATGTCGCCAAGATCGCAGATCGAGATCGAAGGGAATGGATTGACGACGGTGACAACTGCCGTGCACACGCTGAGATTGTTGTTCACATCTCGCGCGAATAACGTCACGTTATTGGGCCCGACGTCGCAGCAGTTGAACGTCGTTTGGCTCAAGGTCAGCGAAGCGAGTCCGCACGCGTCCTTGCTGCCGTCGTTGACATCCGCGACGGCAATCGTCGCATGCCCGGTTTCATCCAGTTCGACCGTGAAGTCTCTGCACAATGCCACCGGCGGAACGTTGTCCT
>JBFWWY010000230.1:0-5930 GCA_050245935.1 Phycisphaerae bacterium
AATCATGCCGGTGAGGTGGTCGTCGGACATGCCGGTGCGTTCGCCGGTGGCCTGGACTTCGATCCATTCATTGCGGCTGGTGAGGACGAGGTTGCAATCGACGTCGGCGCGAACGTCTTCGACGTAATTAAGATCGAGAAGCAGTTCGCCGTCGACAATGCCGACGCTGATCGCGGCGACCTGACAGATGACGACATCGTCGCCCCACAATCCCTGTTGCTTTCCGTTGGCAATTGCGGCGCAGAGTGCGACATAAGCACCGGTGATGGACGCGGTGCGGGTACCGCCGTCGGCTTCGATTACGTCGCAATCGATGAGAATCGAGTTTGAGCCCATTTTTGACATGTCGACGGCGGCGCGGAGTGCGCGGCCGACGAGCCGCTGGATTTCCTGTGTGCGGCCGTCGATTTTGCCGCGATTGCGGCCGCGGCGCTGTCCGGTCGCGCCGGGGAGCATGTCGTATTCGGCGGTGACCCAGCCGTGGCCGGAGGATTCTCGCCATGGGGGAACGGATTTCTCGATCGACGCGGTGCAAATGACGCGGGTTTTGCCCGCGCTGACAAGGGCAGAGCCGGACGCGCTGGAGATAAAGCCGGTTTCGATGGCTACGGGACGTAACTGGTTGGGGGCGCGGCCGTCGTGTCGCATGGTTGCTCCGCAAGAAAAGACAAGGAATTCTTTAGATCGATACTGGTAGTGCAGATTTGATCAAATGTCGAGCTTCTGGGCCCCGCGCTTGGCGCGGAGGGTTCGGATGGATCGGTCATTCGACGCGGGGGTCCGTATCTGATGCGAAAATCAAAAACGAGCCGCACCCACTCGGCTCGTCTTGGAAACTGCGCTCTTGCGGCGCACGATTTGGCGGCACTCATTCCGGGCGGTACACCCCCGGTCCGCCGGCCATGAAACAGCTTGGATCGAAGCTGCTGCTAGCCGTTGATGCCGGTGATCTTTACGCGGAGCATCTTCTGACGATGACCCCAGCGGACGGCGCTGGACTTGCGGCGACGGTATTTGAAGCCGTGAATCTTGGGCATTTTGAGCTCTTCGAGCACATTCCCGCTGACGGATGCGCCGGCGAGGTACGGCTGGCCGATTTTGGCGGATTTTCCTTCGCCGACCATCAGGACGGTGTCGAAGTTAATGTCGGATTTTCCGTCCATATTCTTGCGTTCGACGAGGACGATATCGCCTTCCGAGACTTTGTATTGTTTTCCGCCGTCAGCGAAAATTGCGTACATGGGCGCAAACTCCTTGTAAGTCAGCCAATCGAGCCGCGTAGTGTACAGATGGCGGCAAATGAATGCAATGGAGTCGGAAATGGCGAATGTGGAATGCGGAAAATTCACCTGCTGCCGGGCCAGTTTCCCGGTACGGGTTTTTCGCTGTGACGCAGGCATCGCGACTTGCATCCCAGTGGCGGTGGTGCAATACTACGGGACTTGAATGCCTTCGGACGGACGACCGATTGCGTGTGCCTGCATGAGGGACACGAGTACGTCCGGCACGGAGGCGCGGACGCTACGAAGCGACGTCCGGCACAGAGGCATCCCGTCTAAAGTCGGGACTACGAGACGTCCGGCACTGAGGCGCGGACGATACATTGTAAGGAATGAATCGATGAAAGCTGATATCCATCCGAAATACGTCGAAACGAAAGTTCACTGTGCGTGCGGGACGGAGTTTGTCACCCGTTCGACGCAGAGCGAGCTGCGTGTCGATATTTGCAGCGCTTGCCACCCGTTTTACACGGGTAAGCAGAAATTCGTGGACACCGCCGGTCGTGTCGAGCGGTTCACGAAGAAGTTCGGCGGCAATTACTTTGCGAAGAAGGAAAAGCCCGCCGGCAAGAAGTAGTTGACAGGAAGCGAGTCGAGGTGCGGTTGGCCCGTGATTGCGGGAGAGCCGCACTTTTTGTTTGATGTCCGCGTGGACTTCGGTGGTGGGTTTCGCTTCGCTCTACCCACCCTACTTTCTGCGAAATCGCGGCTCAATGAGTTGAGTGCGGTGTAAAGTGATATTTCGCACCGGCGGGGTGCCGATGCTCCCCGCAATGGGCGTGCCGTCTTGCAAAGCTTGCTGAGATTTTAGATATGAGTATTACGATTGCAAAAGATCCGCCGTGGATGCGACGCGTGGAGGAGATGGCGCAGCGCGCGGCGGCGGTCGCGGAAGAGATGAACTCCCCGGCCGCGGCGGCGAACGGACAGATCATGGTGAAGCTCGCGAAGGAGCACGGCGAGTTGGAGAAGATCGTCAAGCCGTATCGCGAGTATCGCACGCTGACGACACAGCTTCAGGAATCCCAGGAAATCGTTGAAGCGGATGAGGACGCCGATCTTGTTGAGCTGGCACAAGCGGAGATACCGGCGCTGGAAGAGAGGCGAAACGCGATTCTGGCGGCGTTGCAGGAAAAGCTTGTTACCAGCGAAGACGGGAAGATTGACAGCATTATCCTGGAAATCCGCGCCGGCACCGGGGGTGATGAAGCGGCGCTCTTCGCAGGTGAACTGTTGCGGATGTATCAGACCTACGCCAGCCGGAACGGATTCAAAGTCGATGTCATGTCGATCTCGCAGTCCGAAATGGGCGGCATTCGCGAAGCGATTCTGAATATCACAGGCGAAGAAGTGTATCTGCAGTACCGGTTTGAAGCCGGCGGACATCGCGTGCAGCGCGTTCCGGAAACGGAAACGCAAGGCCGCGTACATACATCGGCGGCGACGGTCGCGGTCTTGCCGGAGCCGGAAGAAGTTGAAATCGACATCAACTGGGAAAAGGACGTGCTCGAGCACACAAGCCGGGCCGGCGGGCCGGGTGGGCAGAACGTCAACAAAGTTGAGAGTGCGATCAAACTTGAGCACATCGAAACGGGCATCACCGTCTCCATGCGCGATGAAAAAAGTCAGCACAAGAATCGCGCGAAGGCGCGACGCGTGTTGATGTCGCGTCTGTACGAGCATTATCAGCAGCAGCAGCGCGCGAAGATCGACTCGGCGCGAAAGAGCATGGTGGGGTCCGGCGATCGCAGCGATCGCATCCGCACGTATAACTTTCCTCAGAATCGCTGTACTGATCACCGGATCAACAAGGACGTATTTGATCTGACGGGGATTCTGGTGTCGGCGAATCTGGACGAGTTTCTGCAAGAGCTGGCCGATCGTGAGTTGCAGTTGCGGCTTGAGGCGCTCTAAGTCCATCAGGAGAGGCAACCACGGAGGCACGGAGAGCACAGAAAAGAGAAGGATGCTTCCTCCCGCTGCCGCGGAATGCTCGGTTTGGCGCAGCCTTACCTGTGAATCTCAGCTCTTGCGCCTGCTTCTTTTGCCAAGTTCGCAAATCGGAAGTTTTCTATGCAGTCCATCACCGTTCAGTCGCCGGCGAAGTTGAATATTACGTTACGCGTCGGGCCGCGGCGGGAGGACGGATTTCATGAGATCGAATCGCTGGTGGTGCCGATCGATTACTGCGACACGCTGCACGTTGAACGATCGCGCGACGATGGCATTCATCTGCATGTTGAAGGTGCCGACTTGCCCGCTGATGAGGCAAATCTGATTCTCCGCGCCGCGCGCGTGTTTGAAGCGGAGACGGATCAGAAATTCAATTTGTCCATTCGCCTGACGAAGCGAATTCCCCTCGGGGCGGGGTTGGGCGGCGGCAGCTCCAACGCGGCACAGACACTGCTTGCGCTACATCGCATGTCCGAATCGCGCGTTCCGCTTGAGTTGCTGGAGCGATACGCGGCGCAGATTGGTTCGGATGTGCCCCTTTTCCTCACAAAGAAGCCGGCGATCATTCGCGGGCGCGGCGAGTTGGTGGAGCCCGCACCGCTCAACGTGTCGGGTTATGCCGTACTTGCGATTCCCGAGTTTTCCTGCGACACCGCGGCAGTGTACGCGGCATTCGACGAACTGGAGCGCCCCCCTACCCGCATGTCCCCCGCCTATTTCGCCGGAAGTGTAGTTTCCGCAAATCAGTTGCTTCACTGCGCCTATAATGATCTGGAACCGGCGGCGTTTCGGGTCGCGCCGGAACTGGCGAGAATTGTTCACCGGCTGTCACGCGAAGATTTGCCGGTATTTCGCATGACCGGATCGGGAAGCGTGCTGTACACGTTGACGGATGATGCGGCAAACGCCGATCGCATCGGCGAAGCGGTAATGCGGCTGACGCCGATGCGGGTTGAAGTCGTGCAATTTAATCACGACATGAATGCGCGAAATCGGCTAGCATGAAAGCGGTGAGCGACGATCCGATTCGTGAAGTCGTCACCGGTGCAGCGATCGCGGGAATCTGTCGATTCTGATGTACAGTTCGGCAGTCCCGCCGCGCCGCGCTCGTTTTCGCAATTTGCCTGACGCCACATCCGAGGGAAGCCATGTCGACGGAAGGAGCCATTTCCAAAGGTCTGAGCGCGGACGACACGCAGTTTATTCATCGCTTGCGCGAAGGCGAAAACGAGGCAATTGCCGAGTTGCAAAAGCGGTTCGGCAATGAGTTGCGGCTGTTCTGCATTCGCATGTTGCGCGACGCGGCGCTGGCGGATGACGTCGTGCAGGATGTATTCTTCGCGTGTTGCCGGGTGGATCCCGAATCGCGCCCGCAATCGAGTGTACGCGGCTGGCTGTATCAGATCGCGCGGCGGCGCTGCATCGATATTCATCGCAAGCGACAAGGGCCGGACCCGGTCGCGGCGCGCGGCAAGCGACGCGTGCAACCCAATTATGAAAACGCAATCGATCCGCTGACGACGCCGGCCGGCAAAGCGCTGAAGATCGATCGCGCGGCAAAGGTGCTGGAACTCGTACATGACCTCGATGAAGACCTGCGGTCGGTCATCATCATGCGGTATTTTCAGGATCTGCCGCGGGAAGAGATCGCGGAGGCCATCGGGCTCTCGCTCGCAGGGACGAAAGCGCGGCTCAGCAAGGCAATGAATCTGTTGCGAGAAAAAATGGCGGCGCTTGACGATTCCGGCACATGAACTGTACGCAAATAGATGAACTGATGCTGGACTTCGTGGAAGGCGAACTTGCCGACCATGAAGCGTCGGAAGTTCGTTTTCATATCGATCGCTGCGAACTCTGCAAAGCGAAGCTCCGCGACTACCGTGGTTTGTTCGGTGAACTTGGTGCGGCGCGATCACTGGACAATCGCATTCATCGACCCGAAGCATCGTCGGTTGCCGCTGTCCCGGGAACGCATCGCGGTGTGAAGATCATCGGTGATTTCGAAATCCTCGATGAGCTGGGGCGCGGCGGAATGGGCGTCGTGTATCGCGCGCAACAGATCAGCCTGAACCGCGTGGTGGCGCTCAAAGTCCTTGCCGTGGGTGCCGTTCAGTCCGAACGCGCGATACAGCGGTTCCAACACGAGGCGCAGGCCGCGGCGCGGCTGCATCACACGAATATCGTGCCCGTATATGCCCAGGGGCAGGCAGACGGCAATTTTTTTTACGCGATGGAACTGATCGAGGGACGATCGCTCAGCGCCGTGCTGCGCGATCGCGACGATGCGCTTCTGGACGGGAATACGGATGGTGTCGGCGTCGCCAGTCGAAGACCCGCCATTTCCTCGCAACAAGACGCCACACTTCCCATCACTACCGGACCACGGAATTCCGACGGTGCAACCGGAGGGTCGACCACGCTCCTGCGGACCGGCACGCTGATCGGTTTGCGGCGCGGCGGCCGCCGTTACAAGCGCCTGGCGCGTCTGTTCGCTGAAGTCGCTGACGGACTGCATCATGCACACGAGCAAGGGATTGTGCATCGCGACATCAAGCCGCAGAACCTGATGCTGGGGGTCGATGATAAGCTGCACATCACCGATTTCGGCCTTGCCCGGCTGGCGAGCGAGCCTGCCTTGACGCTGACCAGTGAAATTGTCGGCACACCGGCGTATATGTCGCCGGAGCAGATTTCGCG
>JBFWWY010000231.1:0-5917 GCA_050245935.1 Phycisphaerae bacterium
TTCCATGATGTGGATTATCACTCCGGCGAACCGTATGACGGCACGGACTGGCCCGCGAACGACGACGGCACCAGCCTGACCTGGGCGACCGATTCGTTCGCGACCAATCCGAACGCGAACGCCCTTCGCTGGGGCACGCTGTACAACTATCGCTTTACGGCGGACAGCGCACCAACGATGGGGCAGGTCGAGGTCGGACTGTTCCGCCCCGGCACGCCGAGCAGCATTCTGTTCGACGCGATGGTGCCCACCACGAGCAGCCTGCTGCTGGGTGATATGAACTGTGACGGCCTGATCAGCGTCAGCGACATCGGACCGTTTGTCCTCGCACTGACGGATCCCGCCGGTTACGCGGCGCAGCTTCCGGCCTGCGACATCAACGCCGGCGACCTCAACGGTGACAACATGGTCAGCGTCGGTGACATCGGCGCATTTGTCGCACTGCTCGCGCCGTAGTCGAACAATTTGCAATAGGGCAGGTAGTGAGAAGCCGGGCGCGATGCCCGGCTTTTCTTATGTGCGCGATGAAAAGATGCCGGAAGTCATTCGCGAAGCTGCAAACAGCAACAGTGGGAACATCAAAGCGAAGCAGGGAATCGAAGCGGACGGAGCGGGATCATTCCGTGCGTCTGTATCGTTTGTTTCAGGGCCACTCTCCTCGGCTTCAACCAGCAAGAGCGGCGTCATGTCGCGTCCGTCCAGGTTACACGGGACATGTAGACCCAGCAGCGCAAGCGCGGTCGGCATCGTGTCTGCGGTAAAGACCACGCCGGTGACGTCCGCAGCGGTGCGAACGCCGGGCCCCAGCAGCACCCACGGGATTCGCCGCACGCTGGGGGTGTTCCAGAAATGGCTGTTGTTTTCGCCGCCGTGGTCGGCAGTGACGAGAACATACGTGGGACGCGCCGCGTTCTCTGTCGCCGCGTCAATGACGCGTGCGAGGTGTTCATCCGCCTTGCCCACCGCAGCGAAGTAAGCGTCGGACAGCCACCCGTCGCGATGTCCCGCGCTGTCGGGGTCGCGGAGGTGGAGGAAGATGAAATCGGGATCGTCTTCAGCGAGATAGCCGAGGCACGCCGCGACAATCTCGTCTGAATCGCCGTCAATCTCGACGCGATCGCAATCAGCGGGGTTGGCCAGAAACGCGAGCTTGTCTTTGGTCGCGAAAAATCCGCAGCGCAAACCGGCAGCGGCGGCATGCGTCATGATTGTGGGCAGCGGAATCTGTGCGGGCAGCGCGAACTCGACGAGGATGCCGTGGCGCTGGGCCGTCACGCCGGTGAGCAGGGTCGCGTGATTCACAACGGTTGAGGCGGGAAGATCGCACTGCGCTTCGGGTGCGTGAAACCCGCGCGCGGCATGCATTGCGAGGTTTGGCATGCGTTCCGCACTGACCATATCCGCGCGGAGCCCGTCAACCGAAACGACGAATACGCGCGGCGCTTGCGCCAGCGCACGAGCGCTGAGCAGGAATAGCAGTGACGCGGTGGCCGTGCGGAAATATCGGCTGAAAACCATTTTGTTTCTTGAACGCTGCGAGCAGGCAAACCTCGGCTGGCGACGTTATTTTTTCAACGAGACAAACCACTTCTTCATCGCGTGAATTGTCGTATCGCGGCCGATCTTGCCGATCGCCCACGTGAGCGGCACGCCTTTCGGACACGCCTTCACGCAGTTCTGCGCGTTGCCGCAATCGGCGATGCCGCCGGGCTCCATCAGGGCGTCAAGCCGTTCGCCGGCGGTGATCTTGCCTGTGGGGTGCTCGTTGAAGAGAACGGCCTGCGCGATTGCCTGCGGACCGATGAAGTCGCTGCGGTCGTTGACCTGCGGGCAGACCTGCAGGCAGACGCCGCACGTCATGCACTGCGAGATCGGATAGCGGATGTCCTGCGTCTGCGGCGACACCGGCGGGCCGTCACCGATGTCGGCGTAGGTGTCGACGGGGATCCACGCTTTGACTTTCTTGAGCGCCGCGAACATGCGCGAGCGATCAACGATCAGATCGCGCAGCACGGGGAATTTGTCCATCGGCCGCAGTTCGATGTATGACTGTTCTTTCAACAGATGATCGATGAGGGCCGTGCAACCCTGCCGCGCGCGGCCGTTAATCACAAAGCTGCACGAGCCGCAGACTTCTTCCAGACATTGCGCTTCCCAGACGGGGGCGGTGGTCTTCTTGCCGTCGGTCGTCACCGGATTTGCGGCGATTTTCTGCAGCGTCGCGGTGATGTTCATGTTGGGTTCGTGCTCGACCTCGAATTCCTGCATGTAGGACCTGGAGGTCGGGGAATCCTGCCGCTGAATCCGCACGCGAAATGTTTTTGTCTTGGAAGCGATCATCAATCAACCTTTTGTATCAGCATATCTGTCATCGCGTGTAACCAAAAAATTGCATCATGAGCAAAAAATTGGGAGTTCTGCTCAAAACGGCTCGGCGGGAGCCTCGCCCTCCCGAAAATTATTGATCGGTACTAAACCTTGAGAACTCAATACAAAGCCCTCAACTCCTGGAATCCTCGGCCCCTCGATTCCTTCCCTCACGCATTCGCGCCCGCCATGTCGGGCAGGTATGCGGGATTGTCCTTCCCGTATTTTTCCTTCCAGACCTTTTCGATCAGTTTCGCGCCGACGACGCCGTACGTGCGCGGGCGCGGCGGAATCGAACCCAGATCGACCTTCTCGTAGGTGATTTCCGGCCCGTCCGGCGTATCGACGGCTTTGGTGGTCTTGAGCCATTTTTCGTTCTGCGCGTGATACGCGGCGCACCACTGTTCGGCCTGATGGTGAAGCTCGTCGTCGCGCTCGGCGGTAGGCGACGGAATCGCGAAGTCGGGCTTGTAGTGCGCACCGCGGCACTCGTCGCGGAGCAGCGCGCCTTTGGTAATCACCTTCGCCATGTGAATCATGTCGCCGATGGCGCGGACGTAGCTGAGATTCTGGTTCGTCCAATTCGAGTTGTCGGCCAGCGGCGCGTTCTTGTAGCGCTGCGCCAGTTCATCGATTTTCGCCAGACATTCGGCTAACTCCGAATTCTTCCGCACAACGGTGACGTTTTCCGTCATCGTGCGGCCGAGCTCTTCGTGCAGGCCGGCGGCGTTTTCGCTGCCGGTGCGGCTGATCAGCGCGTTGTGCTGCGCTTCGTGCTTCGCGACTTCGCGATCAAACGCACTCTTGTCCAGTTTGTCGACGCTGCCGTGGGGCAAGTTGTTGAGATGCGTGTTCAGGCCGCGCGCCACGACCAGCCCGCTGAAAATGCAGGACAGCAGCGAGTTGGCACCGAGCCGATTCGCGCCGTGATACTGAAAATCGCATTCGCCGATCGCGTAGAGCTGCGGAATATTGGTCATCTGGTTCTTCGGCGAATCGACAACGAGGCCGCCGTCGCTGTTGGCCTCGTACTGCACGTAGAGTCCGCCCATGCTGTAATGCACGGCGGGGAAAATCTTCATCGGCTCTTCGAGCGGATCGGTGCCGACGAACTTCTCGTAAATCTCGAGAATGTTGCCGAGTTTCTTTTCGAGCACTTCGCGCTTGATGCCGGTCGCCTGCTCGGTGAGATCGAGATAGACACAATAAGTGCGTGGGTCGACGCTGCGGCCTTCCTTGCAGATCGCGAAAATTTCGCGCGTCGCGATGTCGCGCGGCACGAGATTGCCGTACTGCGGATATTTTTCTTCGAGGAAGTAGAGCCGCTCACTTTCGGGAATCTGCGTCGGATTGCGGGTGTCGCCGGGCTTGCGCGGCACCCAGACGCGCCCGCCTTCGCCGCGTGCGCCTTCGCTGATGAGGCGCAGTTTGTCGGCGCCGGGGATTGCGCTGGGGTGTACCTGTACGAACTCGCCATTCGCATAGATGCCGCCGGCGCGGTAGACGCGGGCGTTCGCACCACCTGTGCAGACCATCGACATCGTTGATTTGCCATAAATCAGGCCGCATCCGCCGACCGCCATCACCACCGCGTCCGCCGGGAACGCGCGGATCTTCAGAGAGAACATATCCTGTGCGACGCAGCCGCGGCAGATGCCGTTGTCATCGAGAATCGGTCCAAGAAATTCCCAGAACTCATATTTGGTGACTTTGCCGCCGGCTTCGTGACGGCGGACCTGCTCGTCGAGCGCGTAGAGCAATTGCTGGCCCGTAGACGCGCCGGCGTAGGCCGTGCGGGGGAAAAGCGTGCCGCCGAAACGACGGTTCGCGCGGTTCCCTTCCTGCGAGCGGTTGAAGGGCACGCCGAGCCGGTCCATCAGATCGACGATCTTCGGTGCCCAGTAGGCCATCTCTTTCACCGGCGGCTGATTGTTGAGAAATTCGCCGCCGTAGACGGTGTCATCGAAATGCAGCCATTCGGAATCGCCTTCAGCGCGGGTGAACTTGTTGACCGCGTTGATCCCGCCCTGCGCGCAGACACTGTGGCTGCGCTTCACCGGCACCATGCTGATGAGATCGACGTCGATGCCCTGCTGCGCGAGTTGCATGCTCGCCGCGAGACCGGCCAATCCGCCACCGACAACAACGACCCGTTTTTCCGCCATAACTGTGCTTGCTTTCATTACCCGCGCGCTTTTGCATTCGCCGAAAGCAGCGAATGCGAGGCCGCAGGGTGCAAATTAAACTTCAACCGATCTGTTTCTGATTCGTTTCTGAATATCGTTCGCTTAACCGCGATCCGGCACGACCGCTACGTGCTCCTCGCTCGGCGTCATATCGAGCGTCTGGTGCGGCTCGACGGTCGCGATGGCATACAGCGCCAGAAACCCCCACAACAGCAGCAACGCGCCGACGCCGACGCTGAGCATCGAGACCTTCTTCCGTGAGGAATCGTTGACGGTAATGCCCCATGTAATGCAAAAAGTCGTGATGCCGTTCGCGAAGTGAAATACCGTCGCGATGAGACCGACTGCATAGATCACCAGCCACGCCGCCATCGGCAGTACCGAATCGGTGAAACCCTGTTTCATCTGATCGAACGGCGCGGTCGTACCGACATACTCCAGTCCGCCAAAAAGGTGGCCGAAGCGGAAGTGGGCAAGGTGCGCGATGATGAAGACGAGCGCGATCCAGCCGGTCCAGCGCTGAAGCGTGTAGCGGACGTTGTCCGCATATTGATAGTGCCGCGTGTTCGATTTGCCGGTCAGTGCGATGACAATGCCGAAGCCCGCGTGGTAGAGCAGCGGCAGGATGATCAGCCCCCACTCGATGAATACGAGATAAGGCAGACTGTGAATCCAGAACACTTCCTCGTCGAACTTTGCTCCGCCTTCCTTGGAATTGAGGACGGCGAGCGAATTGGTCAGCAGATGATTGATGAGAAACACGCCGACGGGGACGATGCCGGTCAGCGAGTGTAAACGACGAAGAAGAAAGTAGTTGCGATCGATGAAGCCGGGTTGTGGGGTGGACAACGTGAACCCTTTCCGAGGCTGCGTATCGGCAAGCCGCAAGAAGCGTGCGGGGAAAAATGAACCCTGGCCCCGCTCGCTCGCGATTATAAAAGCCCTGCCCCAGTCGGCAAGGAACGCGCGGGGTTTTCATGCGCTATGAAATGAGATGCCGGAACGCCGTGCCGGGATTCGCGGCACGGAAAAGCACGACCTGTCTTCGGTGGGCTAACGCTTGGGTAATTCGAGGTTCGGTTCAGCCACGCGGCGATTTCCCAGCAGGCCGTGATCTTGCGCCTTCAATTTTTTTTTTCCAACACTCGCTCGACCTTCGCAGTGCCACGGACGGAACCTGACGTGCATATTCAAAAGCACACTGTCGAGTCGCAACAAAAAGAGTAGCATAAGCCCCCGAGATCTTGTCGATTTTAGTCAACTAATAGACGTACCGAAGATTTTTCTTGAGGAGAAAAGGGGGGGGGGGGGGTATATTCGCCGCCGTCGATCAGCAACGGTTGCTGTTAAATGACCAAGACAAA
>JBFWWY010000232.1:0-5917 GCA_050245935.1 Phycisphaerae bacterium
GCGATCAACAGTCCTCGCGACCGGCACGCTTGAGCCGCTCGTCAAAGTTCTGGTCGGTTCGCGTGTGAGTGGCAATGTGGTCGCGTGGTACAAGGACTTCAACGACGTCGTCAAAGAGAACGAACTCCTCGCCGAACTCGATCAGGATCGGCTCAGCGCGACAATCGTCCAGCGAAAATCCGATCTGCTGATGTCTCAGGCCGGAGTCAATCAGGCCAAAGCGCGACTCGCGGAAACCTCGCTGCAACTCAAGCGGATTCAATCCGCGTTTGAGCGGAAGGCATCCTCGGAATTCGAATTGGAGTCCGCAAAAATCGCCGTTCAGGAAGCCGAGGGTTCGCTTCAGGCGGAGCAGGCGCGTGTGGACTCTGCCCAAGCGCAGCTCGAGGCCGCAGAAATTGATCTTACCTACAGCAAAATTTTGTCGCCGATCGACGGCGTCGTGATCTCTCGCGATATCGATGTGGGGCAAACGGTTGCCGCCTCGCTGCAGGCACCGACACTGTTCACGATCGCCAAAGACTTGAAGCGCATGCGTGTCAACGCTGCGGTCAGTGAGACGGACGTGGGGCAAGTCCGGGAAGGCATGACCGCCGAATTCCGGGTGGACGCATTTCCCCGCAAGCGTTTCCAGGGTGTTGTGACGCAAGTCCGGTTTGCGGAAACCGTCGTCAACAACGTCGTCACCTATCAAACACTCATCGAAGTTGAAAACCCTGATTTGCTGCTCCGACCCGGCATGACGGCGTCCATCACGTTTGAAGTCGAACGAAAAGACGATGTCCTACTCGTTCCGAACGCCGCCTTGCGGTTCGATCCGCAATCCGGAGCGGCGCCGTCGGCCGACGGCTGGTCACCGGGGCGCGGCGCCAAGAGGCAGCCGCGCGTCTTTCGACTGGTGAACGGCGTTCTATTGGAAACACCGGTCACGATCGGAATTTCGGACGGCAGCGTGACGCAGATCGAAGGAGAGAACATCGAAGAAGGAACCGAAATCGTCGTGGACTACGATTACGCCGCTATGATCGGCGCCAGCACCAAACGTTCGGAAGGTCCCCGCCCCGGGGGGCGCCCTTCGTAAGGAACACGCATTGACCGGTCTGATTGAAATCGAAAACGCGAACAAAACGTATCGCAATCACGGTCTCAGCGTGCATGCCGTGCGCGGCGTTTCTCTTTCGGTCGCTCACGGCGAATTCATCGCGATTACGGGAGCCAGCGGTTCAGGCAAGTCCACATTCATGCACCTGCTCGGATGCCTCGACCAGTTGACGTCGGGCTCCTATCGGCTCGAAGGCCGCGAAACGTCGACATTAAATAAAAAGCAACTCGCGAAGCTCCGCAACGATCGGATTGGCTTCGTTTTTCAGGCGTTCAATCTCCTTTCGCGGACAACAATCGTCGACAACGTGGCGCTGCCTCTGCTGTACCAGGGCGTTCGTCGTGCCGAGCGTCGTAAACGCGCGGCCGAGATGCTCGATCGTGTCGGTCTGGGAGATCGCCTGCAGCATCTTTCCAATCAGCTTTCGGGTGGCCAGCAGCAGCGCGTCGCAGTGGCCCGTGCGCTCATCACGAAAGCGCCGATGATTCTCGCGGATGAGCCGACGGGGAATCTCGACACCAAAACGAGCCACGAGATCATGAATTTGTTTCGCGCGCTCAATCGCGACGAGGGAGTTTGCGTCATACTCGTCACGCACGAACCGGAAATTGCCGACTATGCCGATCGTCATGTGAAGTTTCGCGACGGCATCATTATTGAGGATACGGGCAGTGAAATAAGCTCGTCGGCGCACCCGCAACCGGACGGCAAGGCTTTGTTCGCCGCTGCTTCCTGATGCGTAACTGCCTGACGAATCGAAAGCAATCATGAATTCCGCAGCACTATTCTCCGAATCCCTCACGAGCCTGCGCAAGAATAAGGTGCGCAGTTTCCTGTCGATGCTCGGTATCGTCATCGGCGTCGCCGCGGTAATTGCGATGGTCGCCATCGGAGAAGGCGCGCGCGAGGAAACACGCAAGCAGATCGAATCACTGGGCGATGATTGGATTTTGATCGGCTACTGGGGCATGCGAAATGCCGGTGTCCGCACCGAACGCGGCATGCCGCACGATATGACCGAGCGGGAAGCGGAGGCCATCGAAAACGAATGTTCAACGATTCGCGCCGCCACGCCGGGCAACGGCGAAACGATGCAGGCCGTCTCCGGTTACTCCAATCACTCCACCCGTATCACCGGCGTCTATGCGAACTACTTTGACATTCGCCGCTGGCGAACCGTCGCGGGCTCGGTCTTCAATCAGCAGGACTCACATGATCGCAAACGCGTCTGCTGCCTCGGCAGCACAGCGGCGCGCGAATTGTTCGGCAATCGAAATCCGGTCGGCGAAGAAATCCGGCTGGACAAGTTGCCGTTCCGCGTCATCGGTGTCCTGGAAGAAAAAGGGAATACCGGCGGGCGCGATGAAGACGACCAGATTGTCATCCCCTGGGGAACGTTTCGCACGCTCGCCCCGCACGAGCAGTCGATGCATCTCTATGCCGCCGCAAAACCCGGCATCCCCATCGAAATCGTGAAAGGCCAGATTCGTTCACTGCTGCGTCAGCGACACAAGCTGGCTCCAGAAATGAATGACGACTTCCGCATCATCGACCGCACGATGGGCGCACGCGCACAGGCCGAGTCTACCGCAACGTTCAATCTGTTGCTGATGGCAATCGCGTCCATCTCCCTGGTCGTCGGCGGCGTCGGCATCATGAACATCATGCTCGTCTCCGTCACCGAACGCACGCGCGAGATCGGACTGCGCATGGCGATCGGTGCCAACGGCGGCACGATTCTCGGCCAATTTCTGACAGAGGCCATTACCCTGTGCGGGCTCGGCGGACTCCTCGGGTTTGCCGTGGGTGCCGGGGTGGCGGAATTCGCCCAGTGGAAGTGGGAAATGCCCACGATTCTCAGCTACTGGATGGCCGGTGTAGCAATAGCTTTTTCCAGTGCTGTAGGGCTGTTTTTTGGTTTCTATCCCGCTTGGCGCGCCAGCCGACTCGATCCGATTGAAGCGTTACGGTTCGAATATCCCGCGAATCGTCGGATAAAAGTGTGAAGATTTACCCTACAAATCTTCAACGCCTTTTCGTGTCCGCAGCCGATCTTTCCCCGTCTTCTCTATCAGTATTGTGTGCGATCCCGCTATACTGAAAGGCATCTGTCCGGGGTAACGAAGGCTGTGATGGCCTTCCCATCGCAGCCGATCGCAAAGATCGCACATCTACTTTTTGCGGTTTCGTTTACCCCGCGCGATCCACTTCTTTCCATTTGTGCGCGCGCGCACAGGAGGTCAACTCATCATGTTCCCGTCTCCGATGTCAATTTATTCTGTCTCGTTTCTCGCATTCCTGGCAACGCTGAAGCAGCAGGCAGCGGCGCAAGTCATCCTCACGCGTGACCAGGCTGTTGCCGCTGTGTCCGCAGAAGTCGGCGTGACGGCCCAATCACTCATCTGGTGCCCCAATGAAGATTTCGGCTTCGGTGTGGCCTTTGCCGGCGCACTCCCGGCAAGTTCGCAGATTCGCCCCGCCGAAGTAGGTACATTGAATCGACCGGGAAACGTCGTGCGGCTGAAAGCCCCTATGTATCTCTTCTTCCACGATCTGCATCCGCTTGCCGAATTTTCGCATGACGTGGACTTCATTTACGTCGACGCGACGGTTCTGAATCCGTCTCTGGCCGACGGCACCATTGTCGTGCAACGGCAGGGCTGGTGGCCGGAAATCTCCGTCAACGGCGATCCGTTCCTTCCGCATTTCGGTCCCGAGCAGCGCTACAGCACGATCAATCCGAGCGCCGCAAATCCTGACGGTCTCGCGATCGGCAATCTCATTCAACCGGACGACCGCGTCAATCCGAACGATGTCATCACCACTGCGGATTTCAACGCTGTGTATCGCGGCGGCCCTCCCGGCCTGCCCACGGCAAATCCCTGTGCCATCGTCGCGAGCGGTTCGCCGGACGGGCATTTCGGCAACAACGTGGATCTCATGAAACAGTCATTCATGGATCGCGGCGTCACAGGGAACCGACTGCAATCCATGAAAAATGCGAGTTACGCCGAGGTGGAAGCGCTCATCGAAAATATTTGTCCGGACGGTACCAACCCGCCTAACCCTCCCTGTGACAAGATTTACTTTTATTTTGCGACCCATGGCGGAAACAATAGTCTCCGATTCCGCGATGGATCGAAAACCGCGGAACAAATTTGCAATCTGCTGAAGAAGCTGGGAGAAAAAAATGTCCCCGTATGCATCTTCATTCAGGCGTGCCACTCCGGAAGTCTCGTGGATGATCTTCGCAGCAACACCAAGTTTCCCAAAGGTTCAGTAATCATCACCTCTGCGGATGCGGCCAGTTCGTCGGAAGCCAGCGCGTGCCGCGACGAAGACGGTGACGCACTGTTCCCGGGATTCACGCGGCTGAGCTACTTCACGTGCGCCGTCATCCTGTGCTGGAACGACAGCGACGCTGACAGCGACGGCGACGGGAAAGTATCCTGGACCGAAGCGGTCAACTGGGCCTGCAGCGACGACGCACCCCCGATTCGTCGGCGCGGGCCGGGCGGCGCACTGGTCGAAGAAGACCCGAAAGCCGCCAATCCGACCCTCAATGGACGCCCGTCAAAGTATCAGCGATGGACAGGTCCCGCTTCCGGTCGCAAGTATTTCGACTGCTGCCAGGATCTCGACAAAGACGGGCAGTACGATCAGAAAGAGTGGTGGGTCGATCGAGAATGTGATGGCATTTGGGATGCGATTTATCGCAATATCGACAACGATGAAGACGGCAAGCACGAGCGACGATTCTGTTTCCAGGACACGAACGGTGACGGCATACCAGATGTCCGACTCGAACATATCGACAAAAACGACGATGGAATCATTGACCGTACCGAACGCAGCACGTGGAACGGGAGCGACTGGGTACTGGCAAATGTGGCACCCCTTCGACAGGTCGGCGGCATCAATGCCCTCCCTGCAAACGGTCCGCAGAACGGTGGCGCACCGACAACCCTCTTTACGGTCGACAGTTTCTTCGATGTTGCGTACACGATTGTGATCGGCTCGGACGTGCGGGAGGTTCAGCCGGTCAGCCCCAATCAGATCAACATTATCCCGGAGGGATTCCGCGCCGGACCTCAGGACATCATGATTATCGATTGGTCTCCGTCATCGCCGACTTTCGGAATCACAATCCAACCCAAAGGCTATACGTACGATCCTGAGCTGGAACTCTTCGGCACAGACCCTCAGCTCTTTCCATTCGGGCTTGACGGCCCTGTCATACTCCACGGCGAACCATTCGGACAATCCGGGCAGGTTCAGTTTGAGGCGGACTTTCTCCCTGTTCCGCTGCCGCCGTTGCCTGCGATCCCGCTGGGGCCGTTAGCAATGGATATTCCGATTCCTCCCCATTACTTTCCCCAAGCCGGGTTGTATGACCTGCGGCTGCAGTTGCAAGACGGTCGGAACCGCTTGCTCGAAGACGCGCTCATCGTCTATCCGACGGATTTTTTGCCGCCATTCCTGCTTTGCCCGCCGGAACTGACCAAGATCGCAGGTACGAACGGACTTGCGACGCTCCCGATTGATTTTCAAGCGACAGCAAGTGACGACGAATCCAAGGTGCTCGCCGTGACGCAAAATGATCTTGGATCATTACCCATCGGCGACCATCTCATTCAATTCCAGGCGGTGGACGCATTCGGCAATCGCACCACGTGTGAATCCTTTGTGGAGGTGTTGCCCGCCGGTTTGCTCGGTGACATGAATTGTGACGGCGTGATTTCCGTAAGCGACATCGGCCCGTTTGTCCTCGCGCTGACGAATCCCGCAGGATATATGGCAAGTTTTCCCTAAGAT